>NZ_CP199292.1:1997500-2252500 GCF_052495765.1 Aliikangiella litoralis
AGCAACGGTTAGTATTTTTATTGCTCGTACAGCAAAGCAATAATCATAAAGTTTTATCACTATATTATTGATATAACTTTTTTATGATTAGTCAGTTAGTAATCTTTCACACCTAAAATTTATTTCTATCATACTTCTCAATTTAATCAAATCCTAACGGAGGCAATACGATGAGCGTAGCAAAGACGTATCCAGGCGTTTATATAGAGGAAGTTCCCAGTGGGGTTCGCACAATAACAGGTGTTGCCACTTCTATTTGTGCTTTTATCGGAAGCGCTTTGCGTGGCGAAGAAAATGAACCTACTTTAGTACAAAGTTTTACTGATTATCAACGAAACTTTGGTGAATTATCATCGACTAGTCCAATGGGATTTGCGGTCAATCAGTTTTTTAACAATGGCGGTAGAGATGCATTAATTGTTCGAGTATCGAATAGCGGAGTAACCGCTTCAACAACAATCGATACGCTTGATTTATTAGCTTCAAGTACAGGAGAGTGGGGCAACCAATTAGTGGTATCTATCACTCATCCTGATGCGACAATGAATCCAGATGCTGCAGCCGAACAATTATTTAATTTAATTATTACTGATAATGATACCGGCGTTGTCGAAACATTTAATAATGTTTCGGTGATTAGTACGCATGCTAGATTTGTAACAACGGTACTTGAACAACAATCAAAATTAGTGCGATTTAATGAAGCATCAGCCATGCCAGGAACCAGGCCCGGTCCTTTGGGGAATGGTACTGTGACAGATGGTGATCCACCGATAGAGTTTATTGGTGGTGATAATGGAACAACAATTGATCAAGTACAGGTTTCTGATCCTGCGCGTGAAACAGCCCGAGAAGGGATTTGGGCGTTAGAAAAAGCAGATATATTTAACTTGCTTTGCATTCCTCCTTTTTCTCTCGATGTTGCAGGAAATATTGATGCACAAACTCGTACTGCTGCCGCAGAGTATTGCCTAGGACGACGGGCAGTTTTTATTGCCGATCCGCTGAATGATTGGGATGAGCCTTCTGATATTACCGATCCTGTTACAGGACTTGATGGAGCTACTTGGGGACTATCTCGAAATGCTAATACTGCGGTTTACTTTCCAAGAGTAAAGCAACCTAATCCTTTGATTGAAGGTCGGCTTTCTGAGTTTGCACCATGTGGAGTGATTGCTGGTATTATCTCTCGCACAGATGCTACCCGAGGCATTTGGAAGGCTCCTGCAGGGTTAGAGGCGACATTGAAAGGGGTTTCTGAGTTAACCACAAAAGTGACTGATGGTGATAATGGCGTGCTTAACCCTTTAGCGGTTAACTGTTTACGAGCATTCCCTGTTAATGGAAGAGTTGTGTGGGGGAGTAGAACACTTGTTGGTGCTGATCAGTTAGCATCTGAATGGAAATATTTACCTGTAAGACGGACCGCATTATATATTGAGGAGAGTTTATTTCGTGGCACCCAGTGGGTTGTCTTTGAACCAAATGATGAACCTTTGTGGGCACAAATTCGTTTAAATGTTGGTTCATTTATGCAAAACCTATTTCGCCAAGGTGCATTTCAAGGCAGCAGTCCTAAAGAAGCCTATTTTGTGAAATGTGATTCGGAAACTACTACTCAAAATGACATCGACTTGGGAATTGTGAATATTCTTGTCGGTTTTGCCCCATTAAAACCAGCAGAATTTGTCGTTATTAAACTTCAACAAATTACTAATCAAACTGCAGCATAGGAGTTAACCATGGCACAATTTAGTGTAAATGCACAACGTTTTGATCCATACAAAAATTTTAAATTCCGTGTTAAATGGGACGGTCGCTATGTCGCGGGTATTGCCAAAGTTGGTGCATTAAAACGTACAACAGAACCTGTTACTCATCGTGTTGGTGGAGATCCTAGCACTGAACGTAAGTCTCCTGGCCAATCTAAGTTTGAAGCAATTACTTTGGAAAGAGGTGTAACTCACGATCCTGATTTTGAGCAATGGGCCAATAAGGTTTGGAACTTTGGCTCTGGCTTAGGAGCTGAGGTGTCTTTAAAAGACTTTCGCAAAGATATCATTATTGAAGTTTATAATGAGGCTGGTCAGTTAGCTTTAGCTTATAAAGTTTATCGTTGTTGGGTGTCTGAATTTCAAGCGTTGCCTGAACTAGATGCTAGTGCCAGTGCTATTGCCATTCAAACGTTGAAACTTGAGAATGAAGGTTGGGAGCGGGACTATGCGGTTACTGAACCAACTGAACCTGAGTTCACTGAGCCTGAGGGCTAATTCTATTGATGAGCCAACTTTCAGCTGAAAAGTTATTAGCGGCTTGGGAGCAGGGATTAGATAGACCAATTTTAGAAAAAGTGATGATACTTTTAATGGCGTCATATCCTGAAATCAAGCCAGATACTTTTCTTAATATGAGTATCGGTCAGCGTGATCAATATCTTTTTAAGTTAAGGCAAAGTCTTTTTGGACAACAATTATTTAACTCTGTTAACTGTCCTCAATGTGAAGAACGGTTAGAGTGGGAAAATAAAGTGTCTGATTTTCTTGCGGTTGAAAATGACTTTAGTAAATTGCAAGATTCCTTGTTTATAGAAGTTGAAGGTTATAAGGTTTTTTTTAGGCTGCCTAATAGTATTGATATCTCATCCGTTTTGCTGATCAATGATTTAAATTTATCTGAGCAATACTTGCTTCAAAAATGTATTAAAAAATCAGAGTACCAAGGGAGTGAGTGTAAGCTCGAAGATTTGCCTGAAAAAATATATCAGGAATTAAGTCAAGCAATTGAGCGGTTGGACTCGCAAGCTGAAATTTTGATTAATTTAAAATGTCCAGAATGCTCTCATCAATGGGATGTGGTTTTTGATATCGCTAATTATATTTGGAGTGATCTAAATGATTGGTCGGTACAAATGCTACAATCGATTTATCGGTTGGCAGCCGCTTATGGATGGAGTGAAAAAGAAATCTTATCTTTAAGCCCGTTACGTAGACAGCTATATTTAGGAATGCTTGATTGATGAGTCGCTTTTTAAAAAATATGATAAGTCGGCATAAGCCAACTAGTCAGCATCTTAAATCGAGTCAATTTGTTCAGCCTCGCCCTAAAGCAACATTTGAAACTGTTAGCACCTCTGATGGGATAGGTGAAATTCAAACTGGTTTGTTTAAAAATATCCAAACTGATGAAGAAAATGATTTCTCAACAATACAATCAAATGATGGTTGGTTAGAGGGTGAATATGGGCAAAAAAATCAAAAAGAATCTCATCCTGTAGGGGAAATAAAACACATATTAGAACGTGACAAAGCTATTCAGTCATTACAACTTGGTGGTGATGTTGGGCGTGTCAATAAAACGCAAAATCAATTTGATATGTCGATGCCTAATAACCATGAAAATGACACTGAAAAAGATAAATTATTAGGCTCTAGTGAGGTGATTAAAACACCACTAGAGAGCGGCTCTTTATTTGAAAAAGAGTTCATTAGTACTGATCGAAACATAACGGGCCAACTCAGTTATAATAAGAAAAATGAGCATGTAGTTGATAAACAACAAATTAGTGATAAAACAAAATTAAACCACTTATTAAATCAAGATAGTCAACTACTTCAGACAAAACCTTCTAGTCGAGCTAGCTCAGCGTTGAGTGAGGAAAACCGTTTTAATTATCTTGAATCAGAACAGTTACGAGCATCTTTAGTAACGTCATCAATACCACCACATATTATAGAAACTGATGAGACTATATCGAGTTTAAATAAAGTGGATAAGCACTTAAACCAACTCAATCAAGCCAACCGTTTTTACTCGTCCAATAAAATGAATAATCAATTAGAAAATGAACTCATTAATAAAATAAAACGAAGTGTTCAAGCTAAAGGAAATTCAACCAATTCGCAACAAGCAGAGCCGACGATTAATATTACTATTGGAAAAGTTGAAGTAAAGGCACAAAGTCAGATTGTCAAAGAGACATCCGCTAAAAGTTCAGATACTGGCATGATGAGTTTAGATACTTATTTAAAAAATCGAAGTAAGGGAAAATCATGAGTAATCCTGATGCAATTGCCACCGTAACCGCAACGCTACACCACTTACTGACCAATGCAGTCCCCACTGCTTCTATTACAACAAAGCCTCCTAGTACTGCACGAACGTCATCATCAACAGCAGCACAAATTAATCTATTTTTATATGCGACTCACTACAATTCTGCTTTTAGTAATTTGCCAATACCGCATCAATCTAAGAGTGGAGAAAACGCATTTCCACCATTACCGCTTGTTTTAAAATATCTTATTACTGCTTATGGTAGTAATGATGATGATATTTCTGGACAGCAATTAATGGGGCAAGCAATGAGTTTTTTGCATAATCACCCTTTACTTGGCGAGTCTGATATTGTTGGTATAACGCCCGATTCAGGATTACAAAGCCAAATTGAAAAAGTAAGAATTACGCCTGATTCATTGTCACTTGATGATATGTCTAAACTTTGGAGTAGCTTCCAGTCTGCTGAGTATCGGCTTTCAACGGGGTATGAAGTTTCTGTTGTGTTAATTGATAGTACTAGACAAACAAGAACACCTTTGCCTGTATTAAAACGTGGTGCTGATGGTTTAGGTCCTGAAGTTATTGTTGGTTCTCCTGCATCTTTAACTGGATTAAGTTTTGTAAATAATAAACCTACTGCTGAACTAGAAGATCTAGTGACATTAACTGGAAGTCATTTAACTAGTGAAGATAGTGTGATTCGTTTTGAGCATGCTAAATTAGACGATAATATTGAAGTTCAACCAGTGAACACTTTAAGTAAAACTGAACTAAGTGTTCAGTTGCCCACACTTGTGGATGATCCAAATCTTGGGTTTAATTGGCCTGCTGGTTTTTATACGATATTGCTAGTGACTCAACGAGCAGGATTGCCTGCGATGAAAAGTAACTCCATTTCATTACAGTTAGCGCCGCAAATTGAGTCTATTTCACCAACGAATGCATCAGCTGGTGAGGTCGCTTTTACAATTGAATGCATGCCCCAAATTAAAGCGGGACAATCTGTTGTATTATTATTTGGCGATCAAATGATATCGGCTGATAGCATCGTTACTCCTGCAGATCCAACCGCCGTTACAACGCTGACTTTTACAGTCAGTACAACAGCAAGAGTGGCTCCTTATGTATTGCGTTTACGTGTTGATGGTGTCGATAGTATTCCGATTGATTTTAGCGGAAGTACACCTGCTTTTGCAGCGGATCAGCAGGTAACCATTTCATGAAAGAACAAACCAGTTGGATGGAACATAATAACCAACAACTCAGCTCTTCTATTGAATGGTTGCACTATCAGCTGAACTGGCTCATCAATGAACAAAATGGTGAGAACGAGAATGTTGTTGAAGCACCAGAAGTTAACAATACTCCTCAAAATGAAAAACATACGGCTGCAATTAATTTATTAGCCAGTGCGTTAAGTCTATCTGATTTTGAAAAAAATATACTATTGCTCTGTACCGCAATAGAGTTAAATGCTGAAACATCTCTACTGTGTGCAAAAGCGCAAGGGGACTTTAATAAAAACTACCCAACATTCTCGTTAGCATTTGCACTGTTTGATAATCCTGACTGGAGTGTTATGTCCCCTCATGCGCCATTAAGATATTGGCGGTTATTAGAAATTAATCAACCGGGAGTACAGCCATTAACCACTGCTGCATTAGCTGCCGATGAACGGATCATGAATTATATTAAAGGACTTAATTATATTGATGATCGTTTAACCAACTTAATGCAACCATTGAATAGCTTTGTATCAAAAGTTGAAGTGAATGGGCAAGTTCTTAATGAGCAACTCCCCCCATCACAGCAAGAAAAAGTTGAGCAAGTTATTTTTCAATTAAAACAGTCTAATTTTTCAGGAAAACCACCAGCAATTGAATTAGTTGGCAGTGATTCAGCAACCAAAAAAATGATAGCTACCCATGTTGCAGGTCAACTTGGATTAAACCTTCAATATTTGCCATTAAAATCTCTGAATATGCAGCCAGGGGATTTTCAAACTTTTATGCGGCTTTGGCAGCGAGAGTCTATTTTGATTCCATTGGCTTTATATATTGATATAGAAAATGCTAATGAGGAAAGCCAATCCTATATTAATCGATTTATTAATGGTAATAACGGCGTTCTTTTTTTAAGTACTGACAAAAAAACTATTTCCAGTGAAGATAGTCGTTTTTCTATTGATATTAAAAAAGCAACGCCAGATGAGCAACAAACTTTATGGACTGGTTTACTCAACTCGGTTGATATTGTTTATCCAACAAGGTTGGCTGAGCAATTTTCATTTACTCAGTATCAGATTGCTCACATTATTAATGATGTTTTAGAGAGTAAACTCAATGAGGAATTCGCTGCGAGCGAAGAGAGCATTGAACAACTACTTTGGGAAAAGTGTCGACTTAAAGCCCGTTCTGGGATGGAAAAGTTAGCTCATCGCATTCATGTGAAGTCTAACTGGGAACAGTTGGTTTTACCTGTCGAACAAAAAACATTACTAGAACAAATTAAAGGGCAGGTGTTTTATCGAAATCGAGTATATAAAGATTGGGGGTTTCGTGAACAAATGAATCGTGGTTTAGGGATCAATGCTTTGTTTTCTGGAGAAAGCGGTACTGGTAAAAGCATGGCGGCAGAAGTTATTGCTAATGCGCTCAATTTAGATTTATATCGTATTGACCTGTCGTCGGTAGTTAGTAAATACATTGGTGAAACGGAAAAGAATTTATGTAAGTTATTTGATGCTGCTGAAGATAGTGGAGCGATACTCTTTTTTGATGAAGCTGATGCATTGTTTGGTAAACGGAGCGAAGTAAAAGATAGCCATGACCGATATGCCAATATTGAGATTAACTACCTATTGCAGAGAATGGAATCTTATCGTGGCTTAGCAATATTAGCGACTAATATGAAAGCGGCGTTAGATAAAGCTTTTGTAAGACGCTTGCGTTTTATCATTGACTTTCCATTTCCTGGAGTTGAAGAGCGTAAAGCAATTTGGCAAAAAGTGTTTCCCGAAAAAACGCCGCTTAATAAGTGTTTTGATTATGAACGTTTAGCCAAATTAAAACTGACGGGAGGCAATATTCATAGTATTGCATTGAATTCTGCTTTTATCGCGGCACAAAAAGGAAGTGTTGTCACAATGTCAATTGTTTTAGGTGCCGCTCGTGAAGAATATAAAAAGCTGGAGCTTCCTTGTAAGGAGTCTGACTTTTTTTGGAATGGACAATTGTAACCTGTTAATTCTAAGGCATATATGATTATAAATATCCATATTGATAAAGTTATGATAGATTCTTCAATTGCAGAGTCAAATCAAACAAATTCTATAAAAAATGCCATACAAACTGAGATAAAAAAACAGCTTTTAAAACAAAGTGGAACTCCTTTCAGGCAGAGCCCTAAGCCATATAAAAAGCTTAGCACAAAACCAATATCGATAAAACCAAACTCATCCCCAAAGCAAGTTGGAACTAAAATTGGAAATGCTGTTTACTCTTGCTTTGCTAGTAAAAAGTAGCGTTTATTAAATATGTTATTGAATAAACTGCTACCGATTTTACTTGAACAAGTATCTTGAGATTAAGTTGAACCATACTAATTCATTACAATCAAAAAAAAGTTCAAGCATACTACATTCCAATCGAGGCATGTTTCATAAAGGGTGTGCCTGTGGAAATAAAACAACGCTTGGTGGAATGTGCAATAACTGTTCAAGTAAAAATAGCTATATTCAAAAAAAACTTAACGTTGGAGCAGTCAATGATCCATTAGAACAGGAAGCTGATAATATTGCGGAGGCAGTAGTTAATAAGCCTGCTCCATCACATCATACAAATAGTAAAAAACAACCGCCTTCACAGCCTAAAAAAAATCTATTACAAGCGAAAAGTCATTCAGCAGACAACCATTCTACAAGTATTCAACCTACACCTAATTTGCTGAATGATTCAGGTAAAGCGCTACCTAATGATGCATTAAATTATTTTGAACCTCGTTTTGGGGTTAATTTAAATCATTTGCGAGTTCATCACGATAAAGCTAGTCATGAGTCTGCACAAAATTTACATGCAAAAGCTTATACAGTTGGTAATCATATTGTTTTTAATCGTGGGCAGTATTCACCTGAAAGTCATGCTGGAAAGTTATTGCTCGCTCATGAAATAACTCATGCTATTCAACAAAGCGGTGGATATTCTTCGGCTCACAATGAATACAATAGTATTACGCCTGTTAATGGAGCATTAATACAAAGAACATTATTCGAAGATTTTGTTGGTTTGGTGGCTGGTGATGAGGCCCAAAGAGTGGTTGAAAATTTACGCCGTTCAGTCGAAATGTCTCCACGTTTTTTTACCGAAATATTTGTTGGAGAAGTGCTTGATTCAATTATAGAAAACTGGCCTGCATTTTTAGCGGTAACTGTTGGGTTAATCGCAACAGAGTCATTAATCGCTGGATTAGCGGCGACACCAACCGGTATTAGTCAACTAATTGCTGCTATTTTACAAGCCCTTGTGATTGTAGTTATGGGATTTTTTGCTGGAATCGAAATTGGTAGTGCTATTGTTGAGGGTACTAATTGGTTTCAACAATGTATGGAAGCTGGAGATGATGAACAAGCTTTAGAGCAAGCCTCGCGCTCTTTTTTAAGAATGATTCGTCATATTATGTTCGCCATTCTTGTACTTATTGGGGTGCGAGCGAGAGTGCAAGGAGCGGGCGCCTTGGCTGATGCTAGTGCTGCTCGTTCAAGTGCAATTGCTAGTCAGCGTCCTTTACCGCCAGGACCTACTCCACCAGGAGTAACCAGAATAACCAGTAGCCCTCGATATAGGCCGCCTTCAGGCCCGGCTTCTGGCGCTGGCTCAAGTGGTCCTGTTGCTTCTGCCACCGAAGGGGCTCTAGCCCGATCATTACCTGCAACACAGCCTGCACCGATTACTCAGCCTGCCCCAGTGACAACTCCGGCTCCATTAACCGCACCCGCGCCGAGGGGAATTCCCAATATCGGACCTAGAGCAAGTGTGCCTGTTACTATGCTAGATGGTGTATCAGCTACAGGTGCCGGGTTATCTGCCTCAACATCACTTGCACCTGCTTTACAGTCACAACCTGAAGAGCGGGATAATGACTGTGGGCCATTACCGATTTCTTGGCCTACTGAACTACCTGTTCCTGGTCTTAACTTAGTTAGAACCAACGCCGGAACTCGTGAGTTTGAAGGCATTGATGATGGAACTGCAGAGCAAAGAGCATTGGCCGCTGAAATTAGAGCCGCTCGTTATACGCCCATGCTAGATGAGCCAACTCCACCTTCGCGAGTTTGTTTTGATTACGAACATGGAGATGATTATGATGCTCATCATATTCATCCCAGGTTTTTAGGGGGAGGCGACTATTATCAAAACTTATGTGCATTAGAACATAGGAGACACATGGCTGGTCATAGACGACTCAATGATCAAAATGCTTGGATCAATACTTACCAACAATGCGGTATTAACTCTGGAACATTAACTCGGCATCCTCAGTATACCGAATATTATGTGGCGGACATGAAGTAGATATTGGTTATTCTTTATGAAATCGAACACCCAATTAAATGAAAATGTAACAACCCCAAGCCGATTAAACGGTTCTTTACAAAGAAAATGCAGTTGTGGCAAAAGCGATTCTTTAGGTGGTGATTGTCGTGAATGTAAAAAGAAAAAAAGTTTGTTCCAGAGAAAACTAACCATTGGTTCAAGTAATGACCCATTAGAAGTTGAAGCTGATAGAGTCGCTTCCCAAGTTGTATCAATGTCAACTAATGCTAAACCACTGATGAGTTCTACACCAATCAAAATTCAAAAAAAGAGTATTCAATCTGGAACAGAAAGTATAGCTCCTCAAAGTGTAGAACGAGCAGTTGCCAGTACGGGTATTCCAATGGGTTCTCAAATTACAAAAGAAATGCAACACTATTTTAATTATGATTTTTCAAAGGTTCGGCTCCATGTGGGATCGTCTGCGGAAAGATCGGCTCGTGATGTTAATGCCAATGCTTATACACTAGGTAATCATATTGTTTTTGGTACTGGTCAATATGCGCCAGAGACACATCGAGGAAAAAAATTATTAGCACATGAATTAACTCATGTAGTACAGCAAGGAGAAGCTTCAAATATTAGTCATAATTCTCAAATACAAAGAGAAGTGACTAACCAAATATCAACAATAGAAGATCGGTTAACTTATAATATTTTGGATTGGGCAATTACTGATAGTAATGCGCATGATGTGATTATTATTTTAAAGCGTTTAAATGATACTGATTTAGCCGATACGATTGCTTATATGGAACAACGAGGCTGGGTTGATCGGCTTTTTGAAAATGTTAGCGAGGTTGATCAAACTGCGGAAGTGAGTACTTTAGAAAGAATACATCGTTTGAGAGTACATACTCGTACAACACGTTCAGGTAGTAATGAGGTGACTTCAACAGTTGTAGGTCCCTGTAACCAAGAACAAATGCAAACGATACTAAGTAAAATTCAAACAGCAAAAAACTGGGCTCGCCGAGCTAAAAATAGAGTTAATAATTTTATCAGTCGTCCTGCGAATAATGTGCCAGTGCAAAGCTTACTTGATAGATATTTTTTTCATCAATCAAGTGCAGGTAATTTAACCGTTGCACAGCAACAGACTCATGCCAGACAAATCAGCCGTAATTTAGAAACGGTTGAGCAGCAGAATAATCCGTTTTCTCAATATTGTGCTAGCCAGTTTGATTTAACTTGTCGAGCAATGGCTGCTGCGTATGTTTCATCTTCAACTCGAAGAATTACTTACTGCAATTCATTTTTTTCGAGTTCTTCTAATTGGCAAAGCTTCGCATTATTTCATGAGTTAATGCATGCTTATTCTGGGGTGGATGATCGTGGATATGGTAATGAGCGAATTTTTGCTTATTTATCGCCGGCCAATGCGATTAATAATGCTGATTCTTATGCCTTGTTTGTGGTTGAATTATTGAATGAAGTTGGGGGTGCGAGAGGAGTGAGAAGCCCTGCACCGAATGATAGCTATGCAGACTGTAATGCTAATCAGCAGAATATTCTACGAAGAGATTTTGCTTTTGCATCTCGTATGGTTTTAAACTCACTAAATGTATTGCCCAGTACTCCTCGCATTGGCTCTGCTGAAGCATTAGCGCATTTTAAAACAGACCAGCCCTCTCAATTGGCTCAAGTAATAAAACGATTAAAAAAATTGGATACTGAGATTTCAAGCCGTATTAATTTTGAGTGTGAAGATAGTTGTGATTCAGGAACAGCAGGTTATTACTATAGCGTGTTTGGAAACACCGCCCATATATGCCCAGCTTATTTCAGAATTGCTAGCAACAGTGACAGAGAAGATAATATATTTGCGATTGTTGCCATGGAAGAGTTAGGTTTGTCCTCATTTATTCGGCCAGGAGAGGGAAATTATGCTACGCTTTCAAGAGCACAAGCTTATGACAATGCTGGCTCTTATACTGGCTATGCGCGGGCTGTAACCAGTCGGTGGTGGGCATAGTGAGAGCAAAAAAGGTTAAAGTGATTTTAAAATTCAACAACAATAAAGTTAACTTTATTTGTTTGGAGAATCAAAATGAACTTAGATAGAAGCTCAAAACGAAAAAGTATTTCATCCTCTCATCTTTTATCGCGTCATGCGTTACAACGAAAGTGTTCCTGTGGTAATCATACGCAAGGTCAGGGGAGTTGTGGATCATGCGGCGGTGATTTAAAAGAAAAACAGATCCAAAAAAAGTTAAATTTAGGCAGCGAAAATGATCCATTAGAAAGAGAAGCGGATCGAGTTGCCAATGAAGTCACATCTCATTCGGCTGGTATTACTAATTCTATTGGTGGTCAGCGAATGCCTGGTCAAGGTATTCAAAAAGCAGGTCAAACCGTTTCTTCAGTTACGGATCCAATGATACCGACAAAGTCAATTGGTAGTGGAGTGCCATTAGCACAAAATCAACGTGATTATTATGAAAGTCGAATGGGATATGACTTTAGCCATGTCAGATTGCATACGAATAAAACCGCTAATCATGCTGCTCAATCAGTCAATGCTAGAGCCTACACTCAAGGAAATCATATTGTATTTAATACAAAGCAATACAACCCATCCTCTAATTCTGGGCGTCAGTTATTAGCACATGAGCTGACTCATGTTGTGCAACAAACAAGTCGTTCTAGTCACGCTGGAGAAACGACGACTAATCGAAAAATTCAACGAGACAGGTTGGAATGTACTTCTAGAAGAACGGTTAAAGTGTCTGCTGTTAGCTTGCCTGGTTCAACGGGATCGATTAGCACAGATATCGCCAATGCTAACCCTATACTTTGTCAATGTGGTATTGAATTACAGGCTGTTGGTGGCCAATCGTGGAATACTAATTTATTAGATCTTGATGCTCCGAATGGAGTGTTAAATGCGCCGAGTGGTACAGTAAGAGCGTTAACAAGAGAAGAAAATACTATGCTTGCGCATAAACCAGCAGGTGATGATGTGATTCATGTTTATTATGTGCCGAGTTTTACTGGTCCTAAGTTAGCTGAGGCTTTTTGGCCAGCACAACATGGTGAGTCTGCTGTTGCTGTAAGTAACGCTGCAATACCGATTGTATTTCCACATGAAATTATGCATGTATTACTAAATGATGGTTCACATCATGCCAATAGAGATAATTTAATGGCATCGGGTGGCGTTAATTCTGGCGCGGGTGAGCTAGAAGAAGCTCAATGTGCTAGAACATAATAATAAAGCCAGTATAAAAATTTTATAATAAAATTAAAAAACTTTTCATCAATTTCAAATTAAGTGAGTTTATTTCTCGCTGACTACTTTCATTATTTAAGCACCTATCAACATGATTTAGAGTAAAGTTCTTGAGTTATAAAACAAGTTCCTTAACAAAAAAACTGAATTCAGATGCTCACTTATCTAATCGAGTGATGCAACGTAAATGTGCATGTGGCAATCGAACTCAATCAACAGAAAAATGTGAGCAATGTCAATCAAGCGAAGGTGTGATGCAATGCAAATTAACAGTGGGTGATAGTAACGATCCTTTAGAGTTAGAAGCCGATCGTGTCGCTGACCAAGTTTTGTCTATGCCTTTGAATTCTAGTATTAACTCTTCACCCGTTAAGGTGCAAAGATTGACATCAACAAGCACAAACCATTCTGGTACTGTGCCTAAAAGTGTTGAAAATACATTGGCAATGTCAGGCAGTCCTTTAAGTAATGACTTGCAGCAAAATATGGGACAACGGTTTGGTTATGATTTTTCATCAGTCAGAATTCATAACAATGAAAGTGCAGCAAGGTCAGCTCGCGATGTTAATGCAAATGCTTACACAGTTGGTACAGATATTGTATTTGACAGGGGCCAATATATGCCTCAAACGACACAGGGTAAAAGGTTATTAGCACATGAGTTGACTCATGTTATTCAACAAGATGATTCTGGAGTAACAAATCACAGGCTTCAACGAGATATGGTTCGCGATAGAGATGAAAATTTCTATTTTGAGTCGCGTGAAGATGCCCAGAGGCGATTTGATAATATCATTCGTCTTATACCAGATCCTGCAAGAGAAGATAATTTTTTAATTGAGTGGCGTTGGGATCCTACCAATCCATCTGAAGATGCTTGGACACGAGGAACCATCTCACGAAGTCGAGATGCAGCTGAAGAAAGGCGAGATCAACTTGTTAGAATTGTGGAAAGTGATGGCCGCTGGTTTATTGAAAAAGATGACTCTCTAGCACCTGAAGAAACATCTGAAAGTGCTGAACCTCCATCTTCTGATGCTTCACCACCAACAGAAAATGATGAAGCAGATGGTTCTTCAGATAGTGAAAATTCTGATACAACCACGCCAAATACAACTACACTAACTTGCAGACGGTTTCAGCGTGAAACACAGGCGATTATTGATGGTAATCCACGAAATTATCCAACAGGCGTTACTATGGAACGTCATGTAATAGGGAGTGGAGATACTTTCTCAGGACTTGCAGAAGACACGGTTGCCGACAATAACGTAACACTGGCGTCTCAACTGGCAATTGAACTGAACGCACTTAATACACATGTTAGTGCCAATGCAATGAGAATCGGTGATTGTGTGCTTGTTTTGAGAAATTGGACGCATGCAAGCATTGGTTCATTACCTAGTGGTGTGACTAGCTCAACAGCTTTAACAGCATTACCTACAGATGTGAAAGAGGCGATTGCTACTGTTTATGGGGAGCAGTGGAACACGGGCACAAATTCTCAAGAGCAACAAAAATATATTTGGTTTTCGATGAGATTACGGATTGGAACTTCATTAAGGGGAGCTAACTTATCAAGGGTTCTTGATCCGGCAGAGTATCATGCCATTGGAGGCAACTTGTACAATGATGCAATTACAGAGTTAAATAGCGGTAGTATATCTTCAACTGGAATTAGTAATGCTAAAGATGCCGTTTTAAATAATTTTACTAATTCCGTTCCTAATGATGCAGGTGTTTTTTACTTTCATTGGTTAAATAGCAGTACTTCGCAAAGTTGTTTTGATGCAACAAGACGACGAGAAGAAGGTAGTGGTGCCAGTCGCAGAAGTTTAACTTCTGCAGAAATATTGACCATAGAAAGAACTTGTGCGCAAAGGTGGGCTGTGCATCAAGGTTGGGATGCAAATTTATCGGCTGGTGCCGGGTGGCACAAGCGGATTAGAAGTGATGGTAATGTCAGGATCGGTTCAATGTATATTTATCGTGGCTTTTAATAACGGTAGGTTCACTAAACAGATTATCAATATATAGAAAACTTAAATGTTCTGTACTCGAGAAAAGCTTCGGAAGTAACTCCTTATTTTGATTTCATAGAACATCATAGCACTACTTACATGGAAATAATAAATCATGACAACTTACCCAAACTCTCCCAATATTGCTAAGGCTGGTATTGTGATGGTTGATGCTAAAAGCGGAAAAACCATTAGCATGATCACTTTGCAGTACAACTCGGAATCTTTAAGCCGTTCTTATGAACCGCAAAATTTTGGCGAAGGCGGTCAAGGCAATGCTCTGCGCTATAAAGGCCCAGCGGTTGAAACATTAACGATTGAGGCTGATATTGATGCTGCCGATCAACTTGAATTTCCAGATGAGTTTGCGGATGTGGTTGAACATGGAATTCAACCGCAAATTGCTGCGTTAGAAGCTTTGATTAATCCAACGAGTGAGCAGCTAAATAATAATAATATTTTAGCATCGGCCGGAACATTAGAAATTGCACCCATGGAAGCACCAATGGCACTTTTTGTATGGAGTAAAAATAGAATTGTTGCTGTATCTTTTTCGAGCTTTAGTATTACCGAAGAAGCATTTGATACTAACTTAAATCCGATTCGGGCCAAAGTGAACCTCACGATGAAAGTACTTAATGTTAATGATGTTGGTTTTAAACATAAAGCCGGTAGTTTATTTATGAATTATTTACAAAATAAAGAAAGGTTAGCGACTAAAGCAACAGGGGCTTCGCTAAATGATTTTGGAATAGATTCATTGCCCTTCTAAAAAGTACTACAGACAATAATAGATTTTAAATCATAGGACTTTATATTATGAGCGATCCAGTCAAAGCTTTTTTACAAAATAGTGGTTTAGAGCAAACTAGTTTTTCTGCTAATAGCCGTTACTCAGGTATTGAAACAGCAGAGTGGGACAACTCAAATGGATTATCCGTTAAATACGTTAAGCGACGATTTATTTCTAAACCAGAAAACTTTGCATTACTACAAGAACATTTGGTGGAAGAAAATGATCGGCTAGATAATATATCGACAAAATATTATTCAGATCCTGTTTTGTATTGGCGAATATGTGATGCTAATGGTGCGATGAAGCCTGATGAATTAATTGAAGAAACGGGCTCTCGAATAAGGATTACATTACCTGAAGGTATCCCAGAGCCGGATGAAGGAATATTATGATACGAGGGAGTGTACATTTAACATTATTAATGGGCCCTGTGGTTCCAATACCTGCACCTCGAATTGTGATGGATGCATTAAATAGTGTGACTGTTACTCATTCTGCTGGTTCTGCCAGTGGATTTCAAATGACATTTTCATTTGAAAGTTCATCGCAACTGAATACTATTTTTATGCTAGTACCGGCTTTAAGTAGTACCGTAGTAACACCACCATTAAGAGTTATGCTCATTGTTACTATGAATGGAATACCGACACCATTATTCGATGGTGTGTTGAGCAATGTGCAAGTCTCTGGAGGACAAAGTGGCAGTGCCGGGAGTATTACGGTTACTGGTGATGACTTAACTAAGGTGATGGATAAGCAGGAATTTGATGGCTTACCTTATCCAGCAATGCCGATAGCTGCAAGAGTTGCGCTAATTTGTGCTAAATATGCGGCTTATGGAATTGTTCCTGTACCTATTCCAGAAATATTTTTAGAAGTCCCGATTCCTGTTGATAAAATCCCTGCGCATGAGGGGACTGATTTAGAATATATTAATAAGCTGGCAACTGATGTTGGTCATGTTTTTTACATTGAACCTGGGCCTGCTCCTGGTGTTAACATTGCTTACTTTGGACCGGAAATAAAAACGGGGGTGCCGCAGCCCGCACTCAATTATGACATGGGGCCTCATACCAATGTTGAGTCATTAAATTTCACTTTTGATCCAACAAAGGGTGTATTGCCCATTGTTTTTATTCAAAATCAATTAACACGTGTTCCTATTCCATTACCAATTCCTAATCTTAATCCGTTACAGCCTCAACTAGGCGCAGTATCGAGCAGTTTGAATAATATTAAATTAATGAAAAATACCGCCAAAATGAGTCCGGGTAAAGCTTTGTCTGCAGGTTTGGCCGAAGCGGCAAAGTCTCAAGATAATGTTACCGGTACTGGTAGTTTGGATGTACTTCGATACGGACGTATTTTAAAAGCAAGACAACTCGTTGGTGTTAGAGGTGCCGGAGTGGCTTATGACGGATTATATTTTGTAAAGAGTGTAACCAGCACAATTAAAGCAGGAGAGTTTAAACAAAGTTTTAATTTAACTCGTAACGGGTTAGTTTCAATCACACCTAAGGTACCTGTATGACAAAGAAATATTATGGTAAGTATCGAGGCATGGTTCTTAACAATGTCGATCCTTTGCAACAAGGTCGCTTGCAAGTGCAAGTTCCAGATGTTGCTAATTTAATTCCCACTACCTGGGCTATGCCGTGTGCTCCGGTGGCGGGTATTCAAAATGGTATGTTTGCATTACCAATTATTGGTTCTGGCGTGTGGGTCGAGTTTGAGCAAGGTGATCCTGAGTATCCTATTTGGGTTGGATGTTTTTGGGGAAGTGCCGCAGAAGTGCCAGCGCTTGCATTATTAACACCACCGGTAACACCCGCGATTACTTTGCAAACGCCGTTGCAAAATGGCATTACAATTTCCGATATGCCTGGGCCAACTGGCGGTATTATGATTAAAACCACCACGGGTGCTTCTTTAATTATTAATGACACTGGCATATATATGCAAAATGGTAAAGGTGCCATGATTAATATGGTAGGACCCACTGTTGATATTAACAGTGGCGCGTTAACGGTGGTATAAATGCCAGGACCTTTATTACATGTTGGTGCTACTGTTATTTGCACTCACGGTGGACAAGCGCAGCCTACAGCTCCTAATCCTCGAGTGATGGTGAGTGGTCAGCCTACTGTTTTGATGACTGCGCCTTACGTTGTTGCAGGTTGTCCATTTGTTACGCCAGGAGGAAGTCCACTTCCTTGCGTAACCGGGCAATGGACTGTTGCAGCAACCCGAGTTTTTTCAAGTGGACAACCTTTAGTGTTAATGGACAGCCAATCAGTTTGTGTACCTAACGGTACACCTATGATCCCTACAGTAGCGCAAGTCAGAGTATCAGGCATGTAAAACTCAATGGATAAATAAAAAGAAGTCGATTTATTTTTTATTTATCCATTAAGCCAATTCAAAATTGAATCAACTTTTTTAAGTGAGAATGATTATGGATCTATTCTTTTCGTATCAGATTGACGGTCGCGGTCGAACACGTGAAGCTCGTAGAGATGAACATAATGATGAATATATTAAAGGACTGATAGAACAAATTCTTTTTACTGCACCTGGAGAAAGAGTGATGCGTCCTGATTTTGGTAGTGGTGTTAGAGAGTTGTTATTTACCGCGAACAGTCCCGAGCTAGCGGCAACAACTCAAATGCTTGTACAAGGCTCTCTCCAACAATGGTTAGGACATTTAATTGTTGTTAACAGTGTTAATATCACTGTTAATGAGTCTACTTTAGAAGTGACAGTGGTTTATATTGTTCGTCGCACTCAGCAAGCGCAGCAAGTTCAATTTCAACAAGGAATGTCATTATGATTTATCATTGCTGTCAAGAAAATCGACGAATAGCCGTTGCCAATGATGCAATAATTAATGGCATCGACTATCTGGAAGTGCTTGATAAAGATGCACCAATGGGAAGCCCTCGACAGCAAACCTTGTTGTTGCGATTATTTAAACCTGTTCCATTGACCTGGACGAAAGATAACGTTTTTATTCAAGGTGGGGAACGTGTCCGAAACCCTGCGATTGATTGGATAGCTCCTGCCACTAATTTACCCGAGCCTCTTTTAAACGCTGCCGAAATCGCTTATCTGAGTGCTTTAGAATCGCCGCAAAATGTACTGGTTATCCGTACTAAAAGTAATGGTGATTATTCTGACTATTGTCTTATTTTACAAAAAGCAATTGATGATCTAAATACACCTCCAGATAATTTTGATCCTCAGTTAGCCAAAATTACTTTTTCTTTTAAGGTGGAATGCCAAAGCGATTTTGATTGCCAAACTGAGCATGAATGTTCAGAAGAGTTATCTCAACAACCTGACCTGAATTATTTATCAAAAGACTATGCAAGTTTTCGACAATTAATCCTTGATCGCATGAGTTATTTGTTACCTGATTGGGATAATAGAAGTCCTGCTGATTTAGGCGTGGCTTTAGCTGAAGTGATTGCTTATGTTGGAGATAAAATGAGTTACTGGCAAGATGCTGTAGCAACAGAAGCTTACCTTAATACCGCCCGTAAAAGAATTTCACTACGACGGCACACTTTATTGGTTGATTATCAAATCAGTGAAGGAAGAAATGCGCGAAGCTGGGTATTTATTGAAGTCAGTAATGGGCCAGTTTTGTTACCTGCTGAAGGTGTGCAATTTTTAACGCAAGTTGATGGCCTAAAACTTCCTGATAATAATCGTATTGAACCCGGTTCAAAACAACATGCATTAGCTCAACAGCAACAGGCATTAGTGTTTGAGTTATTAAAAACAACCGATCTTTATGTCGAACATAATGAAATTCATTTTTATACTTGGGGAGATGAACGCTGCTGTTTACCTCAAGGTGCTACAACAGCAACTTTGCTTGGTCATTACCCTCAACTTTCTGTCGGCCAATATTTATTGTTTGAAGAAATAAAGGGACCAACAACAGGCGTAGCTGATGATGCCGATCCTAAACATCGCCAAGTGATTCGTTTAACTAAAGTTGTTCTAACTGAAGATCCGTTACCCGATCCTGAAACGAATTTAAAAAATGCAATTACAGAAATACACTGGTCTAGCCAAGATGCATTAAGGTTTTCCGTTTGCGTTTCTTCGTTAACGAATAGTGATTCCGATAGCCCTGAACCACTCAGCGATGTTAGTGTTGTTAGAGGCAATATCGTATTAGTTGATCATGGAGAAACCATTGATGAAACGTTAGATGCTGTCCCTGAACCCTGGCTTTATTATCCGGCAGACAAAAGTGGAGATGCTTGTGATTTAAATAATAAAATACCCATTCCACCACGATATACACCTAAGTTGAATGAAGCGCCATTATCACATGGTGCTGCTGCTCCCGGTTTTTCCCAACCGGCTTTAGGGACTTTGCAACCTGAATTAGATCAAGTTGCACCACTGGTAATTTCCTTAACGGAAGATACACCAGAAAAAGCACAGTGGAGCTTGAAGCCTGATTTATTAGCAAGCAAAAAAAATGACACTGATTTTGTTGTTGAATTAAACAATGAAGGGGTCGCACAACTTCGATTTGGTGATGACAATAATGGTGCCCGCCCAAATAGTTTGACAGAGTTTAATATTCGCTATCGTGTTGGTAATGGAACGATTGGTAATGTCGGAGCTGAAGGAATTAAACATATTGTTTCTAATGATGACAGAATTGTTGCCGTACGAAATCCTTTAGCTGCTCAAGGTGGATTAGCCGCAGAAACGGCTGAGCAAATTCGCCGTAGGGCGCCACAAGCTTTTAGAACACAGTTGCGTGCTGTTAATGCAGAAGATTATGCTGAAGTGACTAGTCAATTTGATGGTGTACAACAAGCTCAAGCAACACCAAGGTGGACCGGTAGTTGGCATACCCAAACAATTATAGTGGACCGTGATTTAGGCTTACCAATGGATAAAGAGTTTGAAGAGCGCTTATTGACACAACTAGAACGCTATCGTATGGCGGGTCATGATTTGAACTTTAATGATCCAATATGGGTGTCTCTCGAATTAGAAATTCAAATTTGTGTTTCTCGAAATTATTTTAAAAGTGATGTTGAACAAGCCTTGTTAAATATTTTTAACAGTGGTCAAAGTAGTCAGGGTGAAATTGGTTTATTTCATGCCGATAACTTTACTTTTGGTCAAACTATTTATTTAAGTCCAATTTATGCGGCTGCTCGTCAAGTTGCTGGTGTTTCTTCAGTTAAAATCACTAAGTTTTCTCGACAAGGAGATGATGATCCTAAGCCATTATCTGATGGTTTTATGACTTTAGGAGAGTTTGAAATTGCTCGTTTAGATAATAATCCTAATTTTCCTGAAAATGGGATACTTAAATTAAAAATGCTCGGCGGAAAATAATATGACAAATTCTAGTAAACTGAATACTTGTGATTGTTGTGCGGGTATTGAAGTACAAACACCGGTGAAAGCTAATAATTTACCCGGTCAAGGAGCGCTTTCTTATCGTATTGGTCAACACTCTCAGTTTAAAGAGTCGATGATTCAGGCGTTAGCCAAGTCTGAAAATAAAGCGTTGCAATCATTAGGGACAAGAGATGATGATGATTTTACTATTGCCTATCTTGATGGGGTTGCATCGGTTTTAGATGTGTTGAGTTTTTATCAAGAAAGATATATTAACGAAAACTTTTTAGCGACATCAACTGAGCGGCGTTCAGTTTTGGAAATGGCAAGCCTCATTGGTTATGAATTGTCTCCTGGCGTTGCAGCATCAACTTATCTTGCTTTTTCTTTGCAGACTACGCCTGGCATTGCTGACTCAGAAATTGAACCTATTACGATTGATGTTGGAACTCGAGTACAAAGTGTGCCTGGGCAAGATGAAACCCCACAAATTTTTGAAACTAGTGAATCAATTGAAGCTCGCGCAGAATGGAATGCTGTTGCCGTACAAACGATGTTTCCATACATCCCTGCTAGCGGTGATAATGATTTATATATTAACGGTGTTGCAAACAATATTGATGTTGGTGATGCGATTCTCCTGGTTGGTCAAAGTCGGTTAAATAATAGGAGTAATGAACGTTGGGATATACGCATTGTTAATCAAGTTGAGATAAATACTGAGTTAGACGTAACCCGCTTAATATGGGAACAAGGGCTTGGTCATTCTTATCCTAAAATTAATCCCGCAGATACGAATGTTCAACTTTTCGTTTTTCGTCAACGCGAAAGTTTATTTGGGCATAATGCACCAGATAAGAAATATTTTGTTGAGCCTGATACGAGTAGTTTTAGAACATTATCAATGGAAACGGAACTCAGTATAGAAGATGTTGGTTTTTCAACAGGCAGCGCTGACTGGGATTTAAAAATTAAAAATAATCAAATTGATTTAGCTAATCCACATAAAAAAATTGTGGCAGGGAGCTGGATTGCATTAGTGTCTAATGATGCAGATTTTGGTAGTGCTGATTTACCGGGCTATGTAGAGTTGTATCGCGTTAAATCAGTCGCTGCAATGTCTCGGAGTGATTATGGGATTAGCGGAAAAATCACACGAATTGAACCCGACACAACTGAAAATTTAGAGCAATTTAATGACTTAAGAAAAACATTAGCTTTAGTTGAAAGCGAAGCTATAACCTTACATGCTCGACTACTGTTATCTCCTTTGTACGGTGATAATTTTTCGTTAGAAAAAATAGTGGAAGATCTTGTGCCTGGGCAATATTTATCATTGACTGGCGTTAAACAAAGACTCAAAGTCGCTCCCGGAAAGATTAATCTAGCTATGGTGCAAGAGGAGAAAACTATTACTTTAAACGAGGGTGATAGTTTAATTTTAACGGCTATACCTCAAAAAATAGAATTGGGTATTGCTATTGACTTATCGGTTGAAGATTTTGCATTACTTATTAATAACAATGATTCAACGACCCAATTAAAATTAAAAATGATCGATAACGATGGTGTTGAAGGCAGTGTTACCGCTACAGCTGATAATTGGAGCTGGGATAGTGTTGCCAATGATCCGAGGGTTTCTGAAGTTGTTCAAATTAATACTGATGATGGCAGCATTGTTAATGACCGAGTACGTACAAGCATAATACTTAGCTCGGCACTTAAAAATATTTATCAACGTAATTCAGTGAAAATTAACTTTAATGTTGCACCAGCTAATCATGGAGAAACAGTGTCTGAAATTTTAGGTAGTGGAGATGCTCGGATGACTAATCAGAGTTTTTTACTAAAACAGGCTCCTTTAACTTATGTGAGTGCTGACACACCGAGTGGAAGCACTGCCGCTTTAGAAGTGAGAGTTAATGATTTGTTGTGGGCGGAAAAGTCGACTCTTTACCAAGCAGAAAAAGACGAAAGAGTTTATCAGGTTAAAAATCATGACGATGGTACTTCTAGTATTATTTTTGGCGATGGTGTTGAGGGTGGAAGATTACCAACAGGACAAACTAATATTCGAGCAAGCTATCGAAAGTATATTGGAAGTGAAGCTAATTTAGACAGTCATAAACTCACGACACTTTTACAAAAGCCATTAGGTGTTAGTGAGGTAACTAATCCTGAACCATCAACTGGCGGTGCAGATCCAGAACTGATTGATGATGCAAAACAGAATGCCCCTTTAACGGTGCTAACGCTTGATCGTGCTGTGTCAGTTAAAGATTATCAGGATTATGCGAGAGCTTTTGCGGGCGTGGCAAAAGCACATACTTTGTGGGTAAGTTCAGGGAGAGCTAAAGGAATTTATCTAACCATCGCCGGAGTTGATGGGACCGAAATTCCAACAAATAGTGATACTTACACTAACTTAGCGGCTTCATTAGTTCGTTATGGTGATCCGCTTATTCCATTGAATATTGTTAATCATATTAGTACTCATTTTTACCTGGCGCTCGCCGTAAAAATCAATGAAGATGCAATTGTTGATGATGTAATGGAAACTTTGGAAAATCAGCTAAGAGATTATTACTCATTTGCTCACCGTGATTTTGGCCAAAATGTTACTCAAGATGAAGTGATGGCTGTTGCTCATAGTGTCGAAAATATAGAAGCGGTTCGTATAACGCGTTTTTATAAGCAAGGAAGCGATCCCAATGTGATCGCTTCAACGATTACTTCCTTGTTACCAATTGCTACGCTTAACCAGATCCCTTCTGCGGCTGAAATTTTAACTTTGTCATCAGATGCGATGCAATTGGAGCAGTTTAAATGAGTATAAATAGTCAAAGATTACTGGAATTATTACCTGCTATCTATCGAATTAAAGATGCTGAAATTGCGGCGAAATCTGGGTTAGAAAAAGGGCCGCTTGAAGACTTGATGTCTATTATTGCTGAACAAATGGCTTTAATGGAAGAGAATATTCAACAGAGTTATGATGATTTATTTATAGAAACTTGTGCTGAGTGGTTGACGCCTTATATTGGAAATCTTATCGGCTATCAAAGTTTGCATGGTAGCGTGCCTGATATCGCTAATCCAAGAGAAGATGTTGCGCATACGATTGGCAATCGAAGAAGAAAAGGAACGATTGTTGTTTTAGAACAAATTGCACGAGATGTGACTCAGTGGAATGCAACCGCGGTAGAATTTTTTAAACAAATTGGTTGGACACAATTTTTAAATCATACACGCGAAAATGTTTATTATTCTCCGAGTTTAAGAGATTTAGATACACTATCGAGAATAAATTCTCCCTTTAACCGAGTGCAGCACACCGTTGACACTCGAAAAATTGAATCAAGTGGTGGTAAATATAATATCCCGAATATAGGCATTTTTTTATGGCGTTTAGATGCCTATGCGCATTCAAATGTTCCTGCACAAAGGTTAGCTGAACGGCGTTATTTGATTGACCCGTTGGGGAGCTCAATAGAGTTATTTTCTAATCCTAAAACATCAGATAATGGCGTTGTTACTGAACTTGCAAAACCGATTAATGTACCCGAGCCTATTAAACGAAGGCAGTTACATGATCATTTAAAAGATTATTACGGTTATCGTGCAACGACAGGTGCTGAAATTGATAATAGTGAACCCAGTATTCAGTTGTATGTAGAAGGCGTTGAAATACCTAGAGATCAAATTGTTGCGTGTAACCTAAGTGATGATGGTGCTGATTGGGCTCATCAACCAGAAGCTGGTTTTTATGCTATTGATCCTGAATTGGGTAGGGTGGCTTTACCTAGTGATGTTGCAGATCCTGTTAGTGTTGAAGTTTCTTATTTTCATGGTTTCAGTGCCGATATGGGCGGGGCTGAATATTCTCGGTTAGCCAGTTTTGCTCTACAAGAAAGTGATAACCTGATTAGAGTGCCAGATCAGTTTTCGGATATTCAATCAGCAATCAATGCATTATCTGGTGCAGGGGTAGTCGAGATTACTGATAATAATTATTACGAAGAAGCTTTGACTATTCATGTGGCTCAAGATAGTACCATTGAACTGCGAGCTGCCGATAAAAAAAATCCTCATATTCGATTAACTACACCTATGGAAATTATAGGTGAAGAGTCAAGTCGGTTTTGTATTAATGGTATTTTAATTAGTGGTAACCCAATTATTGTTCCCGACAATGGTAGTAACCAGCTTAGCCTGTTAGAAATTAATCATTCTACTTTTGTGCCTGGTATCGAACTAGATAATTCAGGCGTGGCTGTTAACCCTGGAGATATCAGTTTAAACCTTGAAATTATGGGGATCGCGGTGAGCATTAATCGCTCAATTATTGGTGCAATTCGTTCAATGGCAGAAGCAAGCGTTGAACTTTTTGATAGTATTCTTGATGCTAATGATAATGAAAATATTGCGTTTTCAGCACAAGATACTAACAACCCAGGGGCGACTTTTTCTGCTTATGCCAGTACCGTCATTGGAAAAATTTATGCACGTGAATTTGCAACAGTGAGTAATAGTATTTTATTAGCCAAATTGAAAGAAGCCGATAGTTGGAGTGCACCTGTTAGGGTAGAGCGTAAACAGTCGGGATGCGTACGTTTTAGCTTTTTACCTTATGACTCGATAGTCCCCAGACGTTATCGCTGTCAGCCCGACTCTATAGAATCGGCATTAAATTTGTCGCCTCAATTTACCTCATTAAAATATGGTGACCCTGCTTATTGTCAATTATTAACTACAAATGATCATGCTATTTGGCGAGGAGCTGATGATGAAAGCGAGATGGGTGTATTTCATCATTTATATGGGCCGCAAAGAGATAGTAACATCCGTATTAGATTGCAAGAATATTTGCGAGTTGGTTTAGAAGCCGGCGTTTTTTATGAGAGTTAGTTCTTGCCGTTCCGCTTTTCGCGAATAAAGACTAAATAAAATTAAATCAAACATAGAGCAAAGGAATTAACCATGAGTTTTGATCTAAGTCGAAAAACATTTGATCCCCTCAATGATTATTTTGGGGTTGTCATGCAACAAGGTCGTGTACAGGTTGATGCAGACTGGAATACACTCGTTGATCAGATAAAACGTAGAATACAAGCGGGTACATTAGATACTTTTTTAACGAGTGTTGTGCCACGAGTAACGCCTGATGGATTTTTAATTAGCGGTACTGCTGATGCTATTGTAATTGGACCTGGTCGAATTTATGTGGATGGTATTTTAGCAGAAAATCATACCACCACTTTGAAGTGGGATGCTCGTCTTGCCGAGCTATCGGGTACAGCTAAATTATCGGGTGCAGATATTGATGCTGCCCCTTCAGGTATTAACGGCACAACCGCTTACGATGCTCAGCCGTATTACACCAACCCTGCTCCATTGCCTGAAGAGGGAAACTACCTCGTTTATTTAGATGTATGGCAAAGAGATGTGACTTATTTACAAGATGAACAATTAGTTGATGCAGCCATTGGTGTTGATACAACAGCTCGTCAACAAATTGTTTGGCAAGTTAAAGTATTAACCGACATTGGCGATACTGATGAGACAACCGAAGATATTGATATTCCTGGTTGGTTGAACCTTATTCACCCTTCATCTGCTCGTTTAACCACTAGCATTGGTGATTTTTCTCAAGAAGAAAACCCTTGTCTACTACCACCACAGTCAGGCTATAAAGGAACGGCCCATCAACTTTATCGTGTTCAAGTACACCAAGGCGGCACACTTGGTAATGCCACTTTTAAATGGTCACGAGATAATGCTATTGTTGTTTCAAAAATTACTTCATTCACCAGTGCAAAAAAGTTGGTGGTTGATTCTTTAGGTAAAGATGATTTACTCAGTTTTAATGAAGGCGACTGGGTTGAAATTACCGATGATTATCGTCAACTAAATGGAATACCTGGAGAGCTACGGCGAATACAATTGGGTAATGGAATCAACAGAGCTACCCGGACAATAACCTTACTTGGTACTGATTTACCAATGGATGGTGAAACTAATGGTTTTGTTGATGATCCGGCTAGAAATAATCGTATTATTCGTTGGGATCAATCTGGCTCAGTTTATCAAAAGCACGCCGATGAAAGTGAGAGTGTGTATGTTGATTTAGATGATGGCATCAGTTTAGGTGATATTACGATCCCTGCAAGTGGTACAAAGCTATTTTTAGAAAAAGGAGTTTTAGTTGATTTTTCTTTAGAAAATGTTGTTGATGAAGCTGATTTTGATCCTGAATTTAAAGTGGGGGACTACTGGCTAATTGCTGCTCGCTCAAATGATGGCAGTATCGATCTTTTAGACCAAGCACCGCCTGTTGGTGAGCACCATCATTTTACTAAGCTAGCCATTGTTAATGAAAATGGAATAACTGATTGTCGAACACTTTGGCCACCGCTAACTAATAGTGAATCTTGTGCTTGTACTATTTGTGTGCATCCCGAAACACACAATAATGGTAGTGCAACGATTCAACAAGCAATCGATCAAGTCAATCAGCTAGGGGGAGGCAGCATTTGTTTAAGTGTTGGAGAATACTTGATTAGAGAGCCACTACAACTAACAGGAAATTCGGTATCATTAAAAGGACAAGGTTGGAAAACGATACTAACAGGCGTGAATCCAATAACCATTATTGAAGTTGGTGGTGAAGGTGTCGCAACCGATATCAGTATTGAAGGCTTATTTGTAAAAACGTCTGTAAGACAAGGCGTTAATACTGCAATTAGTGTTAAAAACGTTTTTAGTATGAATATTTCTGATTGCGCTATAGTTAGTTTGGCTGCTGGAAGAGGGACTAGTCAGGGAATTCAATTTTTAGGGATTGCTGCTCTGGTTGATATTGAGCAATGTTTTGTGGTTGCTGAACAAGGAATTTTAGGACCTATCAATCAAAAAGAAATATTAGCAACACTCGACTTTAATATCAGTAAATGCACTTTAGCTTGTACTCAATATGCGGTTATTTTTTCTGGCCTGAGTTTTCATTTAAATCAATTAGAAATTGTCAATAATCATTTAGCTAACGCCAATAATGCAGGCATTGAACTTAGTGGAATGGTTGTTGATGATACAGCTGTTAATATTGAGCATAATTTATTAGTTAACTGTAGAAATGGTGTTCGCAGCGGAATTTCTGACATTCGAATTAATAATAATGATATGGAGGTTGATTTAGCAAGAAAGAGTGTTGGTAATGGAATTACATTGATTGATGGTTATGATCCTGAAGATAGCGATAACCTCCAAATTTTTGGAAACCGAATTAAAAACTATGATGGACACGCGATAAGCGTTCAATCTGCTATCGGAAAAATCATGGTTAAGCAAAACCAGGTTGAATCTATTGGTGGGGCCGCGTTTATGATAGAAGAGGGTGGCTCCATTGATTATTTAACATTAGAAAATAATCAATTTAAAGATATTGATGGTGCTTTCACTAGTCTCAAAGGCTATTTTTCAGGTATTTATTTGCAAGCTGTAATGCGAGCCGACATTACTAATAACGTTTTTGATCGTATTGTAAGAAGTGAATCCGATGCGTTTATCAGAGCCGCTATTGCTGTTGCGAGTAGCAATGATGTAAACATAACTGGTAACCGATTTTTTTCGATTACACCGTCAGCTTATACTGGAAATGGCGTCGGTATTTTTATTTCGAGTGAGGTTGGAAGTTTCGAGATAAACGATAATCAGATTAGTCGTATACCTGAAAATGAAGACGAAGTTGTTGAAAAAATTTCTAGTGCCCGCTGGTTCCCGATTATTATTTTAAATTCCAGAGACAATCAACAAGTTGCAACTGCGAGTGATAATTTAGCTGCTGCGTCCAGTGCACGTGGTGAGACTCATTTATATAGCCATGTCACTCACGCTAGGAGTAGCCGTTATAAAAACTCACCTGTTGTGAGTGTTAGAAATACTGCTTATGCAGTATTGGCTGATCGTTTTGTTCTTTTGGGTGCAACGGCTGTTAAGAGACAAAATGTTAATATTAAAGGAAATTATCTGGATTCAACCTCAAGCATTGGTGGTACTGGTGCTGTTTCTGTTTCTGTTCCGCAATATTGTGGATTTATTGATAATGAGCTCCGATCAACAACAGAAGGACTACTTGCTGCAATTTATGGTGATCATGTGATTGCCAATAATAATCGAATGACTACAAACGATGATAAAGATATATTAGATATTCGAGCCCGTCAGTTTGTTGTTTTAGGTAATATGTCAAGTGGGAGAATTATGGTCAATGGCAAACCATTAGATATGCCTTGGCAGCCACTTAACGTTCACATTTAACTACTTGAACTAAAATCAGGATAAGAAAATGAATTACTTTTTGTTTGATAAAGAAAAGTCATTAGAAGATATTGTTAATACGGCCTACAAAGGATTAACCGCTAGTGCGCGCAAAGATGCTGAAGCCTTATTGATTAAAGCTAATCCGCAATTAAAAAAATCGATAAAGAATATACGTAAAGGTAGTATTATTCGGGTGCCTGCTTTTCGCTCAAAAGATAAGCGAAATAGAAAAGCTTCTGATGATCCGATTGAAACAGTTGCACTTGATTTGAGTAAAAAGCTAAGAGTATTTGAAGATGTTTTAAGCGATAAGTTTTCTGAGGTAGATAAAAAAATTAAGCGAGAGGCTGCATTGCTTAAATCTGCGACTAAAGAGTTGAAAACCAAGCCTAACGGTGAGGAACTCGCTAAAAGTTTAAGTAAACACTTAAAAGAGTCAAAAGAAATCAATGCGAAAAAGAAAAAGGTTAGTCTTGATGCGTTAGAAGTGCTACAAAAAATAGCTGATTCAGTAGAGCGTTAGTTTTTTATTAATTCAATTAAATTGCATTAGTTCCGATTTGATCTGATAGCTAATAACTTTGATTCTTATTGCTGTCAGTGTAGACTTTTTTTTGAAGCTGTTTTTTATTGGTTTTTGATGGAGTGTTTAAAAGACTTATTGATTAAACGACTCTCCACAGAAAATCATATCGATATTGTCCGGGTACTTTATTAAGTCAATCTTAGGAAGGCCTAATTTTTCACGAGATGCATTTAAGGCTTCAACTAGTTTATCAAACTCTTTTGTCGGATTTTCTTTAAAACTTTCGGGTATTTTGGTTTGAAAATAATTTTTTGGCATCCCTTGAATAAAGTATCCTGGAAACATACCATATTTATAGATGTTTTCATTAAGCTCTTTCTCTTTAATAGGAGTTAATTGATTATTTTTTCTTAAAATTGACATTTCAAATGCATAACTAAAAGCTAAATCAATATAACTGTATAAATGCCCATGTATTGCTGCGCTATTTAAACTCTCTCGACCAAGCTTTAGTGTTTGATAATCAATTTTTTTATTTTCTTCAATATGCGTAATATAAAACTCTCCTGGTGCTACAGGAAATATACCTTCCCCTCCTAATCCTCCCCAAATCAAATGTAAACCCAAAACGTACATTGCATCTTTATCTCCATTATTAGACATATCTTCTAATATGTTATCTTGATAATCTGCATATGGATGTCTTTCAGTAATAATGTTGCCATTTGGCTGTATACTGTCATTAGGAAAACCCCATCTACTGTAAAATTCTCGCTTTTTGTGTCTTTCTTCTGAACTCATATAATCATAGAGATGAACACAGTCTTTGTTCTTTTTAGTAATGGTTATTTTATTTTTGTTATCAGGTTTTATAGGTGAGGTTTCTTTGTTTTCTACTGTTTCTTTCGAGGTGAAAGTGTCTCTGCTAGCAGACTTAGACATTTGTTCGTTAGTTAAATTTGGTGCTGTTTCTAAATCAATAAACATAAGGAAACTTATTATTAATACACATAATATTAAAAGTGTGATAAATAATTTTTTCATTAGAACCTCTTCCTTTTATTAAAATCACAAGCATTATAGACAAGAAGGGGGAGTTCTTCTCTATGAGAAGCAACCAAAACCAGACAACCAAAACCAGACACCCCGTAACTGGCGATTGTCTTACATTATGCCAAAACAAGCGTTAAATTTCAGTTGAAGGAATAAGAGTTTTTTGTACCAAAAAATCCGACAGAAGCATTGATACTGTTTGAAGCCATAGCAATAAAACAGTGATTATTTTTATCCGGTTTGGTTGTTTAAGGTAGGTGTCAGCCTTCCCAATGAAGATCAGGAAAACTCGAATGCTGTTTTGATGTTTGATTGCTATTCGTTTGAATACAACAAACGCATCGCCTTGATACCTTTTAACCATTTTTTCTTTAATGATTGAGCCTTGTGTTTAAGCCGTTCAACTGAGCCAATCACATAAGTGTTGGTTCGCCCCAAATGAGTGAGTTGATTTAACCAATGATGGGGTTGTAAATTCATCTGATTTAATAGACTGTTGATATGAATTGGCATGCTTGCTTTATCGGGATAGATAATAGATTGGCCTGTCCATTCAACCAATTGAATATAAGCTGTTAGAGTCATTTGAATGGGATAGGTTTTTAATGTGCCTGCAACAGATTGGATTGGTCGTGCTAATTGAGTTATATCAGCTGATAGCTCACTGATACGTTTTTGAATGGAAGTATGTAATGATGATTGCAAGTCTTCAACAATGCCTGCTCTAATAGGGTTTAAATCAACATAAGCCATACAAGATAACACCGCGGTTTCATCAAGTAGTGCAATAGAAGTAAAGCGAGACTCCCAGAATCGGCCTTTGACAAAGTCTTCTGTGTTACTTTGTTTGGCTAATGGTCCATTTAAACGGCTCATCAACCAAGACAAGCTACCTAACCGATATCGATATTTTTTGAGTTTTTCTTTGTCATTAAGAATGATTTGTTTTCTGGCTTCTCTAAACTGACTTTTGCCTGGATACGCCAATATCCACTTATCGGCGACTTGCTCATCAGTCCAATTTTGAGGAGCTTTGGGATCTATATAAAGCACCAAGTGGTAATGATTATCCATAATGGCATAGGCATAAAGTTTGACTGCGAACACTTCTGCTAATTCCAGCATTCTGTTTTCCAGCCAGATTTTTCGATGGTCACAGTTGTTACCGGTGAAAGGATCATGGCCACAGAGAAAGGCTCTTCTGACACAGCGAGAAATACAGTGATAAAAGCCAGCAGAGTGAGAGTCTACAATATGCTTACGAGGAATAGCCATTTTTCAATCCTTGAAAAAGTTAACGAAAGGGGACTTTATCAAGCTGTTTGAGTTAACGCAATGAGATATTGGATGTCGGTAACGAGGAAATTGTTAGTGTTTGGTGTAAGTGATTAGCTATAAGTGGGGTGGCTGCTTTTGTTGGCTGCTTTTGTTGCTTTTGTTTAGTGGGGTGGCTGCTTTTGTTGCTTTTGTTTGGCTTTTGTTTGTTAGATAATGTAGGGAGATGGTTTAAGGGTGTTGTTGCTAATCCTGCCTCACTAAGAGATATTCAGTCGGATATATTTTATGAAAATCTGTACTTTATTGGTAATGAAAGAGTTGCATTTGAAAGGAGGTTAGGCTATTAATCACTACCTGTTTCCAGAGAGAACTCTGAAGATATCGTTGAAATAACTTCGACAAGTTAGAGTCGAGTTTTTCGAATTTGATTCTGTACCATAAATAAAATAAGTTCATTTAGCAAGTATGGTTAAGTTATCTACAGCTTACTAAGTTTAGTGTCATGGTTGATTGTTATTGATATTTAAAGGCTTATCAATCTACGACAAAAGACGATAACTTTGGAAAGTTTGAGCCATTGCATGATGTCCGCTTCAGGCCGTTAAGGACTAAATGTTTGGTCTGATAACACCAATATTCAAATATAGGAAATTTTGATGATCAAATTAATTATCACTTTACTATTAGCCATTATTACTAGTTCTACAATTGCATGTTCCTGTATGCCTGGAAAATCCTTAGTTGAAAAGTATCAAGCATCTAAATTTGTCACGATTGTTGAAGTGATGTCAGAAGATGTGACAGATGAAGGAATAAAAAAAATACATCATTATAAATTGTTGCCAGTAGAACAAGTTAAGGGGTCGATAAATAAAGAGTTTATTGTCAATGTCGAGGAACCATATACTTCTTGTTCGGGTCCGGAAAAAACAGGTAAAAAATGGCTTTTGTTTCACAACGGTGAGGATGAAATATATTTAGGTGGCTGTACTCCCCATAAGCGATTGGAGTTTTTAGAGCGTACAAACCCAAACTGGCGATGGCTATTTGATAATGCTGATAAAGACGAAAATTTTTTTAAAGAGGAGCAAAATAAAAGAATTAAAATTGTAAAGGAGCTCCTCGCTCACGAAAGTGTTAAATCGTTAACCGATGCTTCGGGTAGAATTACTCTTCACAGAGTAAGTGAAAAAGCCTTTAGGGAATTTAATCATCTCTTAAAAAATCATGATGTGGCAATGTATTCGTTAATTAATGAGGAAATTGAGCAAACCATGGATGAGAAGTTTTTTAAATCGAATTACCAACAAGCGTCTTTACAAATTTTCTTTCTTCATAGTTTTACTTATAATGAATTGGTGGAGCTGAAGGAGATTATAAATACTTCTATCGGTAAGAAATTTTTTAAACATTATGCTTCCATGAATGAGGACTTTGTAACTAATTCTAATACTATGGCTAATGCTTATTACCCATACGTTCGGGCTCGTATTAACGCTAGATTAAAAGAGAAAGCAACCAAGAGTAAGTGATTAAGGCTTTATATCAAGAGGGACAAATTCGCTGATTTTTTCTTGCCCCAGTCTCCTCTCTCTGAGGAAGCGAGCTAAACATTGAAAAACAGTTAATCAAACTTTCAATTTCAGGTTATGGTCGTTGATTTTCAGTAAGAAAATGGCCATAACATAATTAACCAGATCTCAGGTTAGAATAGAGGAACGTAGATGTAATCTTTTATGTGATACTGTGGAATGAGTGTTTATTTATAAAAAGGCAAAGTGAGCTTTTAACTTTTAAATACTCTAAATGTCCGCCTATAGCAGAAAAGCCAGAGACACTTAACAATTAGAGCAGTCACTTCGTCACCCTTTAGAGTCTAACAAAACTTTAGCGGCACTCATTGAAGAGATAACCAAATAAACAATCATACAAAGTTGATTTGATATATTGAGTGTTTAATCCGCTTGTTGAGTATATTCACTGCTCACTTAATATCTTTCTGCATCATAGAGCCGGTTTTAGGGTTGGCAAGTAGCTCAAGAAATACTCGCCACAATTCATCATGAGATTGGTTGTTGACTTGATTGGCTAAATAATCTTTGACTAAATCTTGACCATAGTTGTAAGTGATAACATATGAACGGTTGTGTTTGATAAAAGCTAATCGTTGTCGTGAACGTTCCTCACTACTTAAAGCGTATTTCATTAATAATCTAATAGCTTGTTCTGAATCTATTTCATTATTAATATATCGACAAGCAACCATATTATCGACATAAGATAATTGGTGAAGAACCGTTTGAATTTTATAATAAAGCTCACTTTTGTTCGGATTGATGCCTGCTAAGGGAAATAAAATATCGCGTTCAAATTCAACTCTTTCTTGCCAGGGAAAGGCTACGTGAATTCCATAATTAGCGCTGCCTTCTGCAAGTAGGGACAAAGGACTATATAAATTATAAATAGAATATTCCATCCAACCTTTATCGTTAACTAAGTATTTTTCCATTTGAGCATTAAAAATATGATGTCCTGGATATCCTTCATGTGCTGCTAAATCGATTGCTCGCTCAATATAAACAGGGAAGTCGGTATTGAGTTGGATCAAACTGTAGCTGTTGCCTTTATACCAATTGTAAGCACTCCAAACTTGATTGTTGACTAACTCGACATTGAAATTTTCGTTCGCAGGAAGGTTCGTGTGTTTGAGTGTGCGGCTACGAGCTTCTTCAATGGCGGCATCAAAAACCTGGCTGAGCTTATTAACTGGAATAATAAATTCAGAGCGGTAATTGTTAAAACGTGCGTTGAGTTCTCCTGTACCAGGCACTAGTGAGTCGAGTTCTGCTAAAACAGTGTTAAAGTGTTCTTCATCATATTCAGGTGGTTGAATGTCATAAAGGGCTTTGCACTCACTCATAAAATTGAGATGTTTTCCCTGAAGTTGATTAATATATTGGATGCTTGAGCTAAAATGAATGCGTAAAAACTCTAGTCGAGTTTGTTGAGTGGCTATTTCTTCATTTGTTAGTTGTTCTGAGGATTTATAAAGCGCCAATGCTTCTTCTTTAAGTTGTTCTAATGGCGTTTTTACATCTTGAGGATGCCACTCTTCAGGACCATAGTAAGCATCGACATAATATTTAGAGTGTTGTCCAATTTTAAGTGATAACTTAACGTATTTTTCTGCGAGTTGATTAACTTTATTCATATGGCAGTTCAGTTATTTTGAGCAAATAATGCTCAATTGTTCTATAGAGGCACTGTTTTTTAGTATATTCTTATGTTAACAGCTTGATTTTGTACTGTATACGATATGGTTGCACTGATTGATTACTGGCTACATCTTTTAAAGTGATAATCCTTTATAATGATGGGATATGAATTAATTTTTTAATTTTAGGGCGATAATCAATGTCTAAGTTTTTTTATCATGGTAAAGCAAATAATAATAATGAACGGGGTAGCTCCTCTTTTGGTGGAAATAAGTCTGTTCGTTTAGGTACTGTAAAGGCTCCGGCTGTTTTGAGTGTCAAAACAGAAGAAAGAAAGTCTGAATTAGAGAAAGTTTTGTCAAATAATAAGTGGGTTGGCAATATTTCTGTGGATGCTGATAGTGAAGAAAATATTCGAGATTTAGAAATATTACAAAATAGAGCGGTGACTGTTAAAAGTGATAAAAAGGCTAAGCGCAATGATCCTTGTCCTTGTGGCAGTGAAAAAAAATATAAAAAATGTTGTGGGCAATAGCATCATTAAAATTCTTTGATTATTAGCAATCATTATTTTATTTATTTTGATCTAGCGTTTATTGTTCTTGCTAATAGAAGTAACGCGTTGAGTTTTAGTGTGCGGAAATAAAACAGGCACCAAGTAATGGTGCCTGTTTAAAATGTTTAATTGATTTTTAGTTGCTGGTTGCATCAGGAATTATATTTTCAGGTAACTTGATTTGATAGGTATCAATATCAGTACTTGAGTCAACTTCCCAGTTTGAGTTAAATGCTACTCGAGTAAAATCTTGATTAACGGTAGCATGAGGCTCTGTCCAATAACCATTCTCTTTTGAGTGATGATGAGCAAGCTGTAAAATACTTGGATTAGATCTTAGTTCGACTGCAAATATTTTATCATGCATCCAAATTGTACTTCCGTCATAAGATGATGTTCCACCGTAAGTTGACACTAATACCCAACCAGGTTTTTTATAAGCTTTACCTGAAAAGTGGAATGCCGTTGCACTTCCTTTTACATATGACTCAAATAATACGGTTCTAATGCCTGTTTGTATTTCAACCATAAAAACATCTCCAGCATTTGATTGATAATCAACTGCAACATAAGCATCGTTACCGTTTGGAAGTAATGCTAAGTCTGAGTGCTCTGATTTATGATGCAATTTAACTTGCTTAGAAAAGTCTCGGGTAAATGCAGTCGTACCGAAATCATTACCATCCCATGAAGCAACAATATATTTTCCTGATGGGCTCATTGAGGTATGATCTGGGCGTCCAACTCCATTTTCACTGAAGTCCCATGTACCAACAATCGTATCAGTTTCTTTATCCCAAACCATTAGTCCTAAGCCTCGATGATCTTCCGTTTCTACTTGTAAGCCTAAATAACGACCATCAGCAGAACTTGTTCCTTCCGCTTTAGTCCAAGCTCGCGCAGCATTTGACCAGGGAAGCCTGCCAGTAAAGTCACCAATTTTTTGGTAGGCGTTTGTACTAACTGTTAGTTCATAAATTTTTAAGCTGCCATAAGTTCCGGTGAAGTACATAATGTCTGGGTTGCTTGAGTCCCAACGAAGATCCGCATCCGATGCTGGACCATTTAATCTTTTTAAATACTCTCCAGTATTCGCATCATATACATGCCAAAATCCATCGTTAGCTAATGCAAGTAACATGGTATTGTTGGCATTAAATGCTTGTTTTCTAGAATACTCAGCTCTGGCAAAACCATTTGGCGCTTCATTTTTATGATCGGTCATTCTAACAACGCAAGTGCCATAGGATGGATCCGTTGTTGTTATACCTTTAGTCGGTTTAGATATGCTTGATACACGGGTATTGTCAAAACCTTTCGTTAACTGAAAATCTGCGCTATAAAAGTTTGAGCAGACTGTATCTTGATTAGATAGAGTAGTGAAACTCCATTTGTTTTCATCTATCAGTCTTTGTGAGTCAGTTGACTCGTCTAGAAAAACTTCAATTTTAGTTCCTGCTTCAAAAGGTGCGTTGGGTGTAAAAACTAATTGATCATTAGTTATTTCTGTTTGCCCGCTAACGATATTGTTATTTTGTAATACTTCCATGTTAATACTAACTTCTGAACTGTCAACATTGTCGCTAAAAGTAACTGTGATTGATTCAGTTAAAGCGACATTGTTACTTAAGTCAGCTGGCGTTTGACTTAATACTGATATTGGTTCAGGTGTGTTTGGAACAGTTGTAAAGTTAATATTAACTGCTTCAAGTTTTCGGCCATTAGAGTTGCCTGTAACACTGACTAAATGTTTTGTATTACCTGCTAATAAGTTATCAGGATAAAAGTTAATAGTATCTCCACTCACATCATAGCTGCCAGATAAAATTTTGTTATCTGCCTGTAGTGAAAAATTAATATTTAAATCTGAGCTTTCGATAGTTTCAGAATATCTAATACTAATTGGAGTGTTGGTTTGTACTGCTGATGCATCAGCATATGGCGTTGACTCAGTGAAGCCTATTTTAGGTTTATATTGGACTCCTGCTTCTGCGGTAGTAAAGTTGATAATAGACTGTTGAAGTGGTTTCTCTAAAATAGAACCCGACACAGTAAGTGTATATTGAGTGTTTTCAGCTAAAGTGTTAGCGGGGTAAAAACTAACTGTATCGCCAGAAACACTATATTCACCTGCGACCGTTGTGTTGTTTGTTTGCATTGAAATGTTAAGTTTTAAATCAGCACTTTCAATGACTTCTGCATATTGAATACTAATAGGTGTATCAATTGAAACAGATGTTGTATCTGTTTCTGGTGTTGAATTAATAACATTGATTGATTTAATTACTTGTATGGTTCCATCCGTTATCGTTACTTCCGCTTCTTCGTCTAAGTTTACTTTACAACCGGACAGCATAAACAATAATGAAAAGCTGGCGGCTAATACTGAACAGTGTTTTTTGGAATGGAAAAGTTTGCACATAATTAAATATTCCTAACGTTGGTTTAACTTGGGTATTGCTGCGTTGCAATAATACTATCGGTAATATTTTTAAAACCTACATGCTCAATGATGAAGAGTGAGAATTGGCTCTCGTTTTTTGAGGATAGTTAGCTTTTTGAAAAGTGGGTTATTTGTTGGGGATATCTCTGGGGTAAATTTTTTTCCGACTATGGAGCAGGAGAAAGCTTTTGTAAAATAAAGGTTTTTTGATTTATTTGTTCGTTTTGTTGATTTTTTTTGGTGAAAAGAATGGCATTTTTTTTGTGAAATAAAAAAGTGATTAAGGCTTATTCATAAAAGATTTAAAAATTTAAATGGAAATAATAATGTTTGCTTATTGGTATTTATAGTTTGTTATTTTGAAAAAAAGATAACTTTTTTTTGAATGGGGTTTCTTAGATTTATGTGTTGAGAAATCATGTGAAGGCTAGGTTTGTTGCCTTGTTTGTGGCTTTGGTGAAGAGAGTGTTTTTTTTTATGCTTTTTATTGATTGTTTGTTTATATTTTTTAGTAATCAAGAGTTGTTTGCTTAATGTGAAAGAAGTCTTAAAGTCTTTGATAGGTTTTTTCGTTGTTGGACTGTAAAGTGTTTGTTGCTTTTGTTTTGACTTTGGATTTGATTTTAGTATTGAGATTAATTAGCGGTTTTTTTATATTGTCAAATTGAATCAGTTGCATACTGAATAATGCTTTATTGATAGTTTTTTAAGTATATAGAAATAAAAGCATTGCTCTTAAAAGATGTGCTGAGATTATGAAAATATTATTTCTAGCCTATAATCAATTATTCATATTGCTGTTTAATTTATGCTTAAAGTTCAAAGGGGTTTTGTAATGTTAGCAATGAGTATTGTATTATTTTTAGGACTTACTGGTATGGCTATGATATTGGCTGGTAGCCTAAGTATGTATGTGGATATTGCATCTCTCTTAATTATTTTTCCACCAGCCATCGCTTTTACTTATGCATCCACCTCTGTAAAAGGGGTTACAAAAGCATTCACTATACTGTTTACTAATGATACGAACCAAAGTGAGCAGATTTACGGCTTGTCCAAACGAGTCTTTACGGTTTTAGGAAACTCAGGAGTTATATTAGGAATATTTATGACGCTTATTGGCTGGGTTGCTATAGGGGCTAATATTTCCGATGTACGTGAAATAGGTCCTGCATTTGGTGTGTCGATCTTAACTTTATTGTATGGTGTTGTTTTAAAACTACTTTGTTATATAGCAGAGCAAAAAGTACAAACACTCTCTGAGTATTAAAGTACCAATGCTTTTTATATGAGTCTGTGTTTTCATATTATAGAAGAAGGGGGTTAATCAATTTACATTCTAAGTCTGCTTTATTATTTTGTTTAGTTGACTTAAAACTCGTATAATCCGCGCTTATTTCAGTTATTGCTTATGATATCTGAAGCTGTTTTTAATGAATAAACTGTGTCACTAATTATATGATTTCTCGTAAGTTATCTGTTGCTCCTATGATGGAGTGGACTGATCGTCATGACAGATATTTTTTAAGGTTAATAACTAAACACGCGCTGCTCTATACCGAAATGGTGACCACTGGTGCTATTTTGTATGGTCAACATGATAAATATTTAACCTTCAATAATGAAGAACATCCTGTTGCTGTACAGTTGGGCGGGAGTAATCCTACCGATTTAGCTGAATGTGCAAAAATTTGTGAGACGTATGGGTACGATGAAATAAACTTAAATGTTGGATGTCCTTCTGATCGCGTTCAATCTGGCAAGATTGGGGCTTGTTTGATGGCTGAAGCGGAATTAGTTGCTGATTGTGTTCACCAAATGCAAGCTGCGGTTTCTATTCCTGTCACGGTGAAGCACAGAACAGGCATAGACAATTTGGATAGTTATGAGTTTTTAAAGGGGTTTGTTAAAACCGTTAAAGATGGAGGTTGTAAAACCTTTATTGTTCATGCTCGAAAAGCGATCCTTTCGGGGTTAAGCCCTAAGCAAAACCGAGATGTGCCGCCTCTTTGTTATCCTACTGTTTATCAACTTAAACAAGACTTTCCTGAGTTGGAAATTATACTAAATGGTGGGGTTAACTCATTAGAAGATGCGGAAAAGCATCTTTCTTATGTTGATGGCGTGATGATTGGCCGAGAAGCTTATCAAAATCCTTTTATTCTGGCCTCAGTAGACCAACGGTTTTATGGTTCGCAAAATGATTGGCTTGAGCGTAAAACCGTGGTTGAGCAATTGATACCTTATATTGAAACAGAGTTGGCAAAAGGTACTCGTCTGCAACATATCAGTCGTCACATATTAGGATTATTTCACTCACAGCCTAGAGGAAAATTGTGGCGTCGTTATTTAAGTGAAAATGCTTACAAACATGATGCTGGCATTGAAGTGATTTATTCTGCTTTAGAAAAAGTGCTCAAAGGTTAAGTTAATTGAATCAGTGTATTACAAATGCAATCTAGTTGTTAAATTCACCACTTTTTAGTTTTTTTCATCAGCAAGCTTATTTTTCTATGATTGTTTGAGGTAATTGAAAAAACTCAAATTATTTTAAAAAAGTCTTCTATATCAAAAGACTAGCTCGTTTATTAGTGGGTTGGCACGATCTGTGAATTGTAACAGGAGAGCTACCGATTACAGTGGTAGTCATTAAACAGTTTGCAATAACAGAGAGGAAGCCCATGAGTGTATTTAGACGTTTTTCAGATATCATCAACAGTAATGTTTCTGCAATGCTAGATAAAGCAGAAAACCCAGAAAAGATGGTTAAGATGATTATTGCTGAAATGGAAAGCACTTTGTTTGATGTCAGAACCGAGTCTGCCAAAATTATAGCGAGTCAAAAAGAAATGCAACGCCAGGTTAAAACAATGCAAGAAGAGGTTGTTTTATGGCAGTCGAGAGCAGAAAAAGCGCTCAGTAAAGATCGTGAAGACTTAGCTAAGCAAGCCTTGAATGAAAAACACCGAATAGAACAGGCTATTACCGCGCAAAAAAATGAGCTTAAAGAATTGGATGTTGCTTTATTAAGGTTAGAACAAGATGTGAGCAAGTTACAGGCTAAGCTTAATGAAGCAACTGCAAGACGTGATGCGATAGTCGCTCGTCATGAAACGGTATGTTCGACAATTAAAATGCGTAAGAAAATTGATGACTCGGCTATTAATGAAGCATTAAGTCGTTTTGAACGTTTTGAAAAACGTATGGATGAACTTGAAGCCGAGGTTGAAGCAATGGATTTAGGGAGAAATACAAGTCTAAGCCAGCAAATAGACTCCTTAGAAGATAATGAAAAAATAGATGAAGAACTGGCAGCATTAAAAGAGAAGCTGAAAAGCAAGGCTAAAAGTGAATAGTCAGTTGTTAAGTCGTATGTGTGAAGCTTATAGGAGAAAAAAATGAATCGTTATCGTCATTATCAAAATGAATACCATCGAGTTGAAAGACCTCTAGCAAGAAGTAAAATTATGGGCGTTTGTGCTGGTGTTGCTCGCCAGTTTGGTTGGGATGTAACGGTGGTAAGAATTATTGCCATTTTATGCTTATTTACTTTCACAGCGCCTACATTACTCGCTTATATCATTGCTGGGGCTCTTTTTTATTAACAATTAAATCGAAGCATAATACGATTTACCGATGAACTTCTTTATGAAACACGCCCTAAATAAAGAGGTTCTTTTTTATTTATGCAGAGTGTTATTACCGTTAACTTGTTATAATGTTGCCTTAAAATGATGACTAGAATTACACAATAAGGCTAATTGTTTATGAAAGTGATATTTAATAGTTTGTTAGGGATATTGGGGTTAAGCTTTTCTATCGTTTGTTTTGCGGGAGAGTTGATTGTTAGTAATGTTAAGATGCCTAAAATTCCAGAAGTTAGTAGAAGTGCCGCTATTTACCTAAGTTTTGAAAATAACGGCAGTAAAGATTTTATTCTAACAGGTGTATCTACCCCGGTTGCTCACCATGCCATGATTCATCAATCTGTCGAAGAGCAAGGTGTCGCAAAAATGAAACATCAAGATTCTTTAACCATTCCAGCCCAAGGGCGGCTTGAATTTTCTCCTGGCGGATACCATATAATGTTAATGGGGCTAGATAAAAAACTGATGCAAAAACCATTTGTTGTGACACTTTCATTTGCCAAACGTGATGCTATTGAAATAACGGTTAAGCCGTAAGGATTGAGGACTATCTATGTGGAAGTTTTGGAAAAAAGAGATTAACGACAGTGAGTCTGAAGTCACTGCTGATTTAAGTAATGATAATACACAATCAGTATCGCTAACAAAGCTGATTATTTATAGTTTTATTGCTATATCTCTAATTCTGTATTTTATTGGTATGTATTGGAGTTCTGAGCCTGCTCCTTTTGTTGTTGAAAATGAGCAAGCTTACCAAGTTGTTAATGGAGAAAAAAAACTGATTGTCGGTTACACAACATTAGCCACCACTGAAAAAATAGCCAATACACTTTTGACTAAGCCTGGTGGTTATTTGAGTAATGACATTACTCCACCTTCGATATTTTTAGATAACATTCCTTCATGGGAATTTGGTGTGTTAGTTCAGGTAAGAGATATGGCGTCGGTATTGAGAAATCATATGGCTCGCTCACAATCTCAATCTATGGAAAATGAGTTCTTAAAAGAAGCAGAGCCATTATTTAATAATGATCACACATTGTGGATTTGGCCTGATGCGCAAAAGAAATATGAAAAGGCTATTCAACAACTTGCCGCTTTTAGAGGAGAATTAGGTAAAGTTGAAAATTCTCAAGCCCAGTTTTACACTCGCGCAGATAATCTAAATGCCTGGTTAAGTTTAGTTGAAAAACGGTTAGGTGGACTTTCACAACGTTTGACCGCTTCTGTTGGACAAGAGAGAGTCAATACGGATCTGTCTGGTGATTCTGCTGCACATCAGTCAACAGAAAGTGCATCTAGCTTGACGGTTAAAACCCCTTGGATGCAAATAGATAATAACTTTTATGAAGCCAGAGGGGCTTGTTGGGCATTGATTCATATGCTTAAAGCGATTCAGGTTGATTTTGAAACCGTACTGGCCAAAAAGAATGCAAAAACGAGTTTAGCCCAGATCATTCGAGAACTAGAGGCTACTCAAGAATCAGTGTGGAGCCCTATCATTCTTAATGGTAGTGGATTTGGCCTTATGGCTAACCACTCGCTTGTTATGGCTTCTTATATTAGTAGAGCTAATGCGGGTTTAATTGATTTACGCGAGCTTCTTTCTAAAGGTTAATCTTATATTGGCTCGTTAATTTTTGGTCATTTAGTTTTATTTTGGCTATTTATTAATGAGCTTTAAACCATTTTATCCTATCTATCGTCTTTATCATTAGAGACATTAAAACCACGAGCATAGAGAGCTTTATTTGCAGACAACAATATCAAAGACTCATTCATCTGCTTTAATGGTTAGTTGGGTTAACGCCGCCCAATCAGGTGATAAGCTGTCTTTCGAAAAGCTATATCAGGAAACCTATCGCCGTTTGTATTTATTCTGCTTAAGGATGACAAACTCAAAGGAAAATGCTGAAGAGGCCGTTCAGGAGACTTATATTAAAGCCTGGCTTGCGTTGGCTCAATATCGTAATGAAGGTGACTTTTATTATTGGCTGAGACAAATCGCTTCAAGAGTGGTGATTGATAAGCTTAGATTAAAAGAATCTCAAATTTGGCAGAATAGTAGTGAGTTAGATATTAATTATCCAGCCACTACTAATGAGCTAGATAAAAAGATAGATTTAGAAAAGTTGATTGCATTATTGCCGGAGGGAGCTAGAACAGTCTTGATATTATATGATATTGAAGGATTTGCTCACAAGGAAATTGCACAATTAACAGGTATAGCTATTGGTACTTCAAAGGCCCAGCTTTCTAGAGCCAGAACTTTGTTGAGGACACAGTTGAGTGTCTCAAAGTTGGCTTCTAAACAGGAGGATAAATGAAAGAGGACTCCGTTACACCTTTAGATAAGGAAAAACAATTAGCAGCAGCACTTGCTGCTTTGCCTAAAGAGGCGTCGCCTTCAAGAGATTTGTGGCCTGAAATAGAAGCTGAGTTAACCGCACCTGTCACTCCTGTAACAAAGGCTTACAAGTCGCGTTGGATTCCTATTGCGATGGCGGCTAGTTTATTGATTAGTTTTGCTGCTTTGTGGATGAGTTGGAGCTACTTTGAGGATGCCAAGCAACTTTATGCAACCAACCATCAGTTAAAGGCTGACAGTAAAGAAAGAAATATTCAGGCGCAAATAAAATCAATGGAGCATGAATACAGTTTGGCAAAATCAGCATTATTAGCGCAAATTGGGATGAATTCTGCGCATACAGAGCGAAACCTACTGGCTGATGTAAAGAGCAACCTGATCATTATTGAACAGGCGACTCAAGCGTTAAAAAGTGCCATTATGCAGCAGCCAGAAGATCCTGCTTTAATCAAGTTACTGAATGCAACTTACCAACAAGAACTTGTGGTATTGACGAAATTAGCAAAGCTAAACCAAGGTTCTTAGACAAAACGATTGATAAAGAAGTGTGAGGAATAATTTATGAGAAAGTTTATAGCATTATTATTATTGAGTATCAGTTTTAATGCATTGGCAGGGGAAAAAGTTGATAAAACAATTGATGCTGAAGCAGATGGTACTGTTGAAATACACAATGTCAGGGGAAAAGTCGTCATTACCGGTTGGGAGAATAATCAAGTGAAGGTTTCTGGAACACTTGATGATCTTGCCGAAGAGTTTATTTTTGAACGTAAAGGTAGCAAAACTAAAATTAAAGTTAAATTACCGCGTAATTCAAGCCATCACAGCCGCGACGGTTCAAAGCTAAAAATTATGGTGCCAACCCGCTCAAAAGTGAGCTTTTCTGGTGTAGCAACCGATTTAGAAGCTGATTTAATTCGTGGTGGTATTGATGTTAATTCTGTAAGCGGAGATATTAAAATTAATAATACTCAAGAGCGGACTTATATTAATAGTGTGAGCGGAGATTTAGTTTTAAGGGATCTGATCGGTCGTTTAGAAGTATCTACGGTCAGTGGGGATTTAGATGCCATTGTGAATTGTGAAAAAGTGAATATTAGCGGTGTTTCAGCTGAGTTGAAAGTTAAGCTACAAAAGATAGAGTCGGCTAATGTTTCTAATGTGTCGGGCGATACTCATGTATATGGGCGATTAATCTCTGATGGTGAAGTCAGGTTAAGTAGTGTTTCAGGAGAAGCTATTTATTATGTTGATGGCGAGTTAGATGCCAAAGTTAATATTGAAACTGCGCCTGGGGGAGAGATTATCAACCAATATTCAGATGATAAACCGGTGAGCTCTTTTATTAACTCTCATCGCTTAAAGTTTACTGCTGGTGGCGGCAACGGAGTCTTGAATATGTCAACCGTTAGTGGTGATATCGGATTGAAGAAAGGTAAACAGCAAATCGCTAAATAATAGGCTTGAGATAAAAGGACTTATTTTTGAGTTTGCTGGTAAGAAAAGCAGGAGCATTTTTATTGAACTTGTGGTCTTATCAGTTATGCTAAAATAGTTAAGCTTGCTTTTGTTATTATTCAGGAATTCAAGTGTCAGGTATTTGGGAAGAGGTTAAAGGCCGCAAAATCTTTAGAGTGGCTACAATTTACGCTGCAATTGCCTGGGGAGTTATCCAGATTGCAGATGTTTTGTTACCTGTGCTAGGTATTAGCAGCTGGGTGATGTCGTCTATGGTGTTACTTGCTTTTTCCGGTTTTCCTGTGGCGTTAATTATTGGCTGGATGCTTGATTTGAAAATTGAGCGCCGAAAATTAGCAGAAGCAGATAATCAATCAGAACAAATTGTTAAACAAAGTCTTCGTTCAAGAATTGCAGAGTTTGCCGTGATTAGCCTGTTTGGGCTAGGTGCTGCCTATTTATATTACAATAGCGTGAGTGGGCCTGTACAAGCGAATATTGCCCCAGTAGCCAATATCGATAATTTAGTTGAACCGCTTAACGTACAAAAAACCATTGCTGTTTTACCTTTTGCTAACTTTAGTGATTCAGTTCAGGATGAGTTTTTTGCCGATGGTTTATCTGAAGAATTATTGAATGTGCTTGCTCGCAACAAAAAGTTAAGAGTTGCTGCGAGAACATCTTCTTTTCAATATAAAAAGACAAATATTAATGTTAAAACAATTGCTGAAGAATTAGGTGTTCAGTATGTTTTAGAGGGAAGTGTACGCCGTTCGGGTGATTTAATCAGAATCACGACTCAATTGATTAATGCAGAACAAGACGTTCATATCTTCTCAAAATCATGGGATAGAAATTCAACTAACGTGTTTAAAGTACAAGATGAAATTGCACAGTCTGTGATGGATGAGCTTAAGGTGAGTTTGCTTGGTGAAAACAAAGAAAGCTTATCTGAGATTGGTACTCAAAATATTGCCGCTTTTGCTGATTATTCTCGCGGATTGTCGTTATTGCGTAATAGAACTAAAAGCGATTTTGAAGAGGCAATTATCAATTTTACGAGTGCTTTGGATAAAGATCCTGACTATGCCGAGGCTATGGTCATGTTAGCACAAACTTATTTATTGCAATCAAGTTATGGACTCATCAAATCAGAATTGGCTCATCGTCAGGCGCAACCATTGTTAGAGAAAGCTTATGTCGTTAATCCTAAATTAGGTGCTGTGCATGCAGTTAAAGGTTTATTGCATTGGCAATTAGCCAATCAAAAGGAAGAGAAAAAACAGCAATTAGAGATAGCTAAAGGTTATTTGGCTAAGGCTATTGATATAAATCCTTCATTAGCTGAGGCTTACATGTGGTATGGCTCGATATTACAAAACCAAGGACGCTTTTTAGAGGGGGCTAAGCTGAGGCAAAAAGCATTTGAGATTGATCCTCAAGCTGCTGTTGTAGGTTATAACCGGGCTAAAGACTTGGTTCGTTATGGTGATTATAAGCAAGCAATGGATGTGTTTAACACCGTAGTTCGTAACAATCCCAACTACCCAAATGCTTATACAATTGCCGGTGACGTCAGTTACGCAGTGGGCCAGCTAGATCAGGCTTATAGCATGTATCATCGATTGGCTGAACTCAGCGATGATGATACTAGCTGGTTGATTAATGCCAGTCGATTATATATCCCTATGGGGGAGTTTGTTTTAGCACAGCAGAGTATTACTCGATTAACTCAATCATCAATGAAAGAATATCCCGAAAAGTATAATTGGCTACAGGCTAGTGTTTGGATTGCCAGTAATGATTTGAAAGCTTTTTACCAGTGGACATCCGGTTTTGCAGAAGATACGGATCATTGGGGGCAACGTTTATGGCGCGGGTTTGCTGCGCTAAAACAAGAAAAGTGGAAGTTAGCTGTTGATGATTTGAGCAAGGCACTATTGTTGAGTCGAAAAGATAATCAACAACGTGTTGACGAACATACCATTAGAATTCAATTATTTCTTGCGAGGGCTTATATTGGTTTAGGTAATCGTTTGAAGTTTGAACATTACTTATCACAAGTGTTAGCAGAGTTTGAACATCTCAAACAGCAAGGGTTTGACTCTCAGGTGTTGCGTTACCAGCAAGCGGCATATGCTGCCCTACATGGTGAAAACGATAAAGCACTAAAATTACTTCGACAGTCAGTACAAGAAGGTTTTGTTGATTTTTGGTGGGCTGAAACTGATCCGGCATTTTATCAAATAAAATCTGATCCTGTTTTTATTTCGATTAAAGATGAATTCAAGATCCGCATTCGTTTGATGAAAAATAATATTGAAACTCAGTTTGGAAAATTGGCGCTGAATGATTAGTGCTAGTTTAGCTAACCTCAACTCTGGATAAGGAAATTCAAAATAATTAATAGAATCATTTTTATTTTCAATGACTTAAAACCCAATTAAATTGAATTGCTGTTTCCACTTGAGTTCAGTGTGGCTATTTTTGTGGATATCAAGGCAAGTGACTGCCGCAATAGCGAGCTATTGCAAAGGCGCTTAACGCTGAAAGCCGCAAAAATAGACGCTCTGATGATTTTTCTTATCCAGAGCTGAGGTTAGCTAGTCTATGGCTTTATTTTAAAAGGTCATTTTATGTTTATTGTTGTTGCTGGTTAGGTTCGAACTATCATTATCTAAGCTGTGTATTTCGAGCTGTGTATTTCGAGCGTAAGGATATAATATCCACAATCCTTTACATAAATAGTTACCTGTCTTTTGGCCATATGAGCTGCTGTTAACAGAGAAAACTGCTCTTTAAAATTAGGGGCGCTCGTATCAAGCTGTAGCATTCCATCTGTGTTACCCTGGCAACCTAAATCGGGCGTACTTATTTTCAGTTTTACGTAAATGTTGTTTTCAGGTTGTACGGTGATGAACTCAATATCGGCAGGACCTACCCAAGTTGGAGACTCTGTTGAAAAAGCACTGCTATAACTACAAGTAAAAACCAAAAGAGCGAGTAAAGTTAATTTAATTAATTTTATGTTTGTCCTTAAACCGAATTAAAACTATGTGCATAAAAAAGCCAAGTATAACTTGGCTTTTTGAGTATTCAGCAATATTACTATGATATTGTTGTTAATACTAAAATGCAGGTTTTTCAGGTGATTCATCATAACGGTTAACGCTGTCAGTAATTTCTTTTTTAGCTTCTGCTGAATCGCCCCATCCGTCAATACGAACCCATTTACCTGACTCTAAATCTTTGTAGTGCTCAAAGAAATGTTGGATTTGGTTGAGTAATAACTCAGGCATATCGGAAGTTTCGTTAACGCCTTGGTATATTGGGGTGAGTTTTCTGACAGGAACGGCAAGAATTTTGGCATCGGTACCAGACTCATCGGTCATTTTTAACACACCAATAGGACGACATTTGATTACCGAGCCTGCTAAAAGCGGAAAAGGTGTAGGAACAAGCACATCAACTGGATCACCATCTTCCGATAAAGTATGAGGAACGTAACCATAGTTAGTTGGGTAGTGCATACAAGTGGCCATGAAACGGTCAACAAAGATGGCTCCAGAGTCCTTATCCACTTCGTATTTCACTGGATCTGCGTGTGCTGGTATTTCGATAATAACATTTATTTCTTCAGGTAAGTTGTTACCTGCGGGTACTTTACTTAGGCTCATTAGTAATACTTGTATCTAGATATTAGAATTTGGGCGCGTATTATAACGATACTGCACCGCAAAATAAACTCTTCAGAAAAAATAAATAAATACATTAAAAATCAAAAGGTTAAAATAACTTTGTTTCCTTTGTTTACCTGCTTAGAGTTTATTGTTATACAGAGTCATTAGTTTTCCTAAGTTCCTCGTGCAAGTCGGTACTTTGAAAAACTTCTACCTATGGCAGTCGGGCTACCGGAAAACACTCGCTTTTGTTTTACGATCCCTGCCATGCAGTTGGTTCGCCCGTTAGTAAGCTTAATTTTCTTTGTTTTTCGAAATAAAAAATTGTATTGCTAACTTATGAACATTAATTTTTAGCTCGTTAAGTTAGCTGAGAAGTCTTTTTAACTGTGGGGAGAAGTAATGATCGATCTTGTTTTATTACCGCCGATTTTTGGCGTAGTTGGGCTGTTAGTCGCCTTGGTAATTTATCTGTTTATCCAAAAGTATTCCGGTGGTGAAGGTAAAACCGCAAAAATAGCAAAAGATATCCATGATGGCGCTATGGTTTTCATGCGCCGAGAATACACAATTTTAGGTGGTTTTTTGGTTGTTTTAACGGTTTTACTTTTTATTGGTTTTGGCTCTTGGCATACACCTACCGCTTTTGTTGTTGGAGCATTAAGTTCTGCTATTGCTGGTTATATTGGTATGCATACGGCGACCAATGCCAATGTAAGAACAACTGTTGCGGCTGCTGAAAGCGGCGCTGCTTCTGCACTAACTGTGGCATTTTATGGTGGCTCAGTAATGGGACTAGCGGTAGCTTCCATGGGGCTATTAGGTTTAGGGGGAATGTACTACGTTTTTGGAGGTAATCCTGAACATGCTGAAGCCATTCATGGTTTTGGTATGGGAGGCTCTGTGGTTGCGTTATTTTCTCGTGTAGGCGGCGGAATTTTTACTAAAAGTGCGGATGTTGGTGCTGATTTGGTTGGCAAGATTGAAGCGGGAATTCCAGAAGATGATCCACGAAACCCTGGTGTTATCGCCGATAACGTAGGCGATAATGTTGGCGATGTGGCTGGTATGGGATCTGATATATTTGAATCTTATTGTGGCTCTATGATTGCGACTATTGCCATTGCTTCTACTATGGCTGGAGCAACCGTGACAGCACTCACTGGTGGAGATAGCCGAGAACATCTGATGTTTTTACCACTAGCCTTAGCTTCTGTGGGCTTGATTTGTTCGATCATTGGTATCGTGATTGTTAAAGTGGCATCGGGGGCTGAGCCAGCAAAAGCGCTTAGGTCTGGCACTTTGGGAGCAACTATATTATTAATAGCCGCAGCATATGTCATTATAAGTTGGTTGGGACTCAGTATTAATATCTGGTTTTGTGTCATTTGTGGGGCAGTGGGCGGTAGTATCATTGGTCTGGTGACGGAATATTATACGGGCGGTAAACCCGTGCAAGATTTGGCCAGAGAAGGTGAAACCGGGCCTGCGACTGTTATGATTGCTGGGCTGGCAGTTGGTATGGAGTCAGTGGTTATTCCTGTATTAACAATTGCAGCAATTATTTTTGCAAGTTCACAGTTACTTGAAGGGGCTGGTGTTTACGGAGTAGGAATTGGTGCTGTTGGCATGTTAGCAACGGTCGGTATAACAATGGCAATTGATGCTTATGGGCCTGTTGCTGATAATGCCGGTGGTATTGCTGAGATGGCTGAGCTTGGTGAAGAGGTGCGTGAAATTACCGATGGTTTAGATGAGGTTGGAAATACAACGGCTGCAATTGGAAAAGGTTTTGCAATTGGTGCGGCTGGACTTGCGGCTTTGGCTATTATTGCTGCCTATATTGAAACGGTTTCACAAAATATTGAAGGTTTTAAATTAGAAATCAATGATCCCTTGGTATTAATGGGAATGTTTATTGGTGGTATTTTTCCGTTTCTTGTTTCTGCGATTACAATGAGAGCGGTTGGTAGTGCTGCTTTTGATATGATTAAAGAAATACGAAGGCAGTTTAAAGAGATCCCTGGTTTATTAGAGGGCAATGCAGAGCCTGATAATGCTAAATGTGTTGATATTGCTACTCAGGCCGCGTTAAAGAAAATGATGCTGCCCGGAGCTTTAGCTGTTGCTGCGCCTGCGGTGGTTGGTTTTTTATTAGGCGCTGAAGCTTTAGGTGGTATGTTAGCTGGGGCTCTAATTACATGTGTTTTGCTGGCATTAACGATGGCAAATGCTGGCGGTGCTTGGGATAATGCTAAAAAGTATGTTGAAAAAGGAAATTTGGGTGGAAAAGGATCTGATGTTCATAAAGCAGTAGTTGTTGGAGATACTGTGGGAGATCCTTTCAAAGATACTTCTGGGCCCGCGATGAATATTTTAATCAATGTGATGGCGATTGTCAGTTTAGTGATAGCACCACTTTTGTCTTAGTTTTTATCTCTGTTTATAGGGCTCTTTTAGAGCCCTTACTCTCTATGTTATTAATAATTCACATTATTTCAGAATTTTTGCCATACTTCTTACTATGTATTACTTAATGGAAAGTGCTATTGGCTGTAACTGTGTATTGTTTTTATTGCGCGTGGTTAATATCAAACGAGAATGGTCAATGGAGAACTAGAAGTGCTAGGGATAATAAATTGAATATTTTTAGTTAGGGTCTATTACTCGTGAGTCAGATTAGCTGCGAAGCTTTTAATGAATTAGATGATGAAATAAAACATGAGTTTTATGAAGATGTATTGGCCGCAATTAAAGATATTAATGAGTGTGCAGGTATTCTAGAAGCCGGGGCCGATGAGGAGGTTATCGATCGGATGTTTCGCTCGCTACATACCGTTAAGGGTAACTGCAATATGGTATTTTTAACCGAATTTGTAGATGCCAGTCATAAGTTAGAAGACTTATTTTCCGATATTCGCAAGGGTGATATTGAGTATCACGATACTTATGGAAAGTTTGCTGTCGCTGTAATCGGTTTAATTGAAGCTCAGTTAGTTTCAATTATTGAAACTGGAATTGCCGACGGAACTATCTTAAAAAAAATTCAATGTTTGATTGATACCATAGAAAATACTCAGCAAGAGCAACGTTTACAAATTACTGAAAAAGCAATTATTGCTATCCAAGATAGTCATTTTAATTTGGAGTTAGTTGCTATTGACCATGAACATGGAAGAGCGTTTAGTTTTTTAGATGCGACTGATTTGGAATTTTTTCAATTTATTTCTGATCAACAAATCAATGTAGATGTAGAGCAGCATTTATTTTTGACTATTTGCGAAACACTTGTGATTAAATTAAATGAAAAACTTGGACACTCCATAGAAGAGCAACAGCTTAAAGTAGCAGTTATTTTTATTGCATTATCAAAACGCTTATCGAGTAATAATGAACTTAGTGTAGAGCAAATATTTTTTGCATCTGGTTTATTGTCCAGAATGGCTGGTTGGAGTATTGCTGCGGAAGTGACACTACAAGTTATGGAGAGTTTTGATGGCTCTGGCTCACCGCTTGGTTTAAGTGGTAATGATATATTACCTGCGGCTCAAGCGCTTTCATTGGCGATTGAGTTTACTTATATTGTGCTTGATAACCAACAAAGTGGATATAAACAAGCTTTATTCAGTGCAGTAAAAACGATTAATGCTCAAAAAGACAAACGCTATAAATCCCGATTAATTGAACGCTTTAATCAGGTTATCAAAAGTGATTATCTAACAGTTCAAATGTGGTGAATACTCTCGCGAAGTTTTTATTGAATTAATTTAACCCCATATAATTAATGTTCCGTTTGTAACTACTGCAAACACAATAAATCAAAAGGGTGGTTGAATATGAATAAATTAGTAGCATTTGGATTAGCTTGCGTTTTCTCTTTTTTTCTTTTTGTTTTAATGAATTTTTTAATTGATAATGAAGTGCAGGCTGTGACGCCTGAACCTAATGGTACTATCACATTTGCAACAATTCCTAAGGATAAAAAAGCAACAACCATTGCGAGAAAACCACTAAAAAAATTACCTAAGTTAGAAAAGCCCGTAAAGCAACCTCCGTTGATTACTACAGAGCCAACACCTACAAAACCTAAACCCCCACGTGTTGCGATAAGACCCGAATTAGGAGACTCTAAAGTAGGGCTGAGTGATGGAGTTGGGGGACCTTCTTTAATTGGTGAATATGACGGTGTTACTGATGGTAATTTAGCGCCACTTGTTAGAATTGAGCCACAGTACCCAAGAGTTGCTGCGTTAAATGAAATAGAAGGTTATGTGACTTTAACTTATGATGTTGATGAAGAAGGACGGGCGATTAATATAAAAATTGTTGATGCTAAGCCTAAAGGATATTTTGAAAAAGTTTCTAGAAAAGCATTACGTAAATGGAAGTTTAAACCTCAAGAAGAGGATGGGGAAAAAGTAGCTGTTTTAGGACAACAGGTAACCTTAACTTTTCAAATGGAAGGTGAGCAGTAAAAGATAAAAAGTTAATAGGAATAATTGTTTAGACTAACCGTTATTCTGAATGGATCTCCACTGCAGGTAACGGAATTAATAGCGATGTTAAATGCTATTAATTCCGTTTTTTCTTTCTGATGTTATTTGTCTTGTCTAATACCTGATGTTAAATGCTAAATTGAGTTTTTAATTTTTTAGGTACTAATTGATTTTTTAACGTGACATATTGAGGAAGGCCATTTTTATAAGGCGGATACGATTCACCTTTAATTAATGGTAGTAAATAATTTCTACATTCTTCTGTTATATGTAAGCCATCTTTTGAAATAAAGCTTCTGGGCATCATTTTTTCAACATTAGCAACTGCCGATAATGGTGCTTCGCCTATGGTCCAACGATAAGTTTTAGTGTTTTTTCTCACAATGGTTGGCATGACTGCATTTTTTCCACTGATTGCCAGTTCAACTGCTGCTTTTCCCATAGCATAGGCTTGTTCAACATCGGTTTCTGATGCAATGTGTCTAGCTGCTCTTTGTAAATAATCAGCGACGGCCCAGTGGTACTTATATCCCAATTCTTCTTTTACCATTTGGGCAACTACAGGAGCAACTCCACCAAGCTGTTTATGGCCAAATGCGTCAACAGAGCCGGCATCGGCTAAGAATGTTCCATCCTTATAGTGGGCACCTTCTGAAACAACAATTGCACAGTAGCCGAATTTTTTCACACAATGGTTAACTTTTTTCAAAAACCGCTCTTTATTAAAGGCAATTTCAGGAAAAAGAATAATGTGTGGGGCATCACCTTCTTTTTCGGCAGCAAGACCACCTGCTGCGGCAATCCAACCAGCATGGCGTCCCATGACTTCCATAACAAATACTTTCGTTGAGGTTTTAGCCATCGAAGCGACATCAAAACCAGCCTCACGAATAGAAACTGCAACATATTTTGCGACACTGCCAAAGCCTGGGCAGTTATCTGTGATGGGCAAGTCGTTATCGACGGTTTTAGGCACGCCTATACAGGTAATTGGGTAGCCAAGTGTTTCACTTAGTTGCGATACTTTATTGGCTGTATCCATTGAGTCTCCACCACCGTTATAAAAGAAGTAGCCAATATTATGGGCTTTAAATACTTCAATCAATCGCTCATATTCAGCTCGGTTTTCTTCTAAACTTTTGAGTTTATATCGGCAAGAACCAAATGCCCCTGAAGGAGTGTGTTTCAATGCGGCAATGTCTTTTTTCGACTCTTTACTGGTGTCGATTAGTTCTTCAGTTAAAGCGCCAATTATGCCATTGCGCCCAGCATAGACTTTTCCTATTTTGTCTTTGTGTTGTCTAGCTGTTTCAATTAAACCACAAGCGGATGCATTAATAACCGCTGTAACGCCGCCAGATTGAGCATAAAAAGCGTTTTGTTTCTTTTTTTGTGCCATTGAAGAAACTCCAAATTGAGAGATGTGTAAGTGAATTAACTAATTGGCGCATTATAAAGCAAATTAAGATATGAATAGGAGTCTTTTATTGGTTTTGTTATTCGAAAAATCATTACAATACAAAAATGGCTAGGTAATGATTCGGCTTAATTGAATAAACTAGTGCGTATGCCGTTCCGTGTTACAATTGGCCAACGATTAGGATAATTATTTCAATTTAGGTGATAAGTTTTATGCATCTGCATATTCTAGGTATTTGCGGTACTTTTATGGGCGGGATAGCACGTCTTGCCATTCAAAAAGGTTATCAGGTTACTGGTTCTGACAAAAATTGCTACCCTCCGATGAGTACACAGCTAGAGTCTCTTGGAGTAGGTATTCATCAAGGTTTTGATGCTGAGCAACTCGATTCGAAGCCCGATTGCGTGGTGGTTGGTAATGCCATGAGCCGTGGGCTTGATGTGATCGAAGCTCTGCTGAATTCGAATCAGAATTATCGCTCTGGGCCTCAATGGCTGAATGAAAATATATTACATGATAAATGGGTTATCGCTGTTGCTGGTACACATGGTAAGACTTCTACAGCCAGCATGGTAACCTGGATCTTAGAAGCAACAGGGTATAATCCTGGTTTTTTAATTGGTGGTGTATTAGAAAATTTTGGAATGTCAGCGCGTTATACCGATTCTCCCTTTTTTGTCGTTGAAGCGGATGAATATGATACGGCATTTTTTGATAAGCGTTCAAAATTTGTTCACTATCGAGCGAGAACCTGTATTTTAAATAATCTAGAGTTTGATCATGCGGATATATTTAAGGATCTTGAGGCAATTGAAACACAATTCCATCATTTGGTCAGAACGGTACCGAGTCATGGCTTATTAATAAAACCGAAACGCTCAGATGCTCTTGAACGTGTGATTGCTAAAGGCTGTTGGACGGAGACACAGTCATTTTCCTCTGCTCCAGAAGACTTAAATGCTAACTTGTCAGATTGGCAAGCGGTGAAACGTGAAGCTGATGGTAGTGTTTGTGATATTTATTTTGCTGGTGAACTAAAAGGGGAATTAAACTGGCAATTGATTGGTGATCATAATGTTGATAATGCACTTGCGGCAATTGCTGCAGCTCATCATGTTGGCGTTACCTGCGAAGATGCAATTAAAGCATTGGCAAGTTTTAAAAACGTTAAGCGTCGAATGGAATTGAAAGGTGTAGTCAATGAAATAAAAGTTTATGATGATTTTGCTCATCATCCAACCGCAATAAAAATGACACTACAGGGCTTGCGTAATAAAGTTGGAGAAAAAAGAATATTAGGCGTGGTTGATTTACGTTCTAATACTATGAAAATGGGGGGACACAAAGATACCCTGATGGATGCAGTGATTAATGCCGATTTATGTGTTTTTCATTCGCCCGATGCAATAGATTGGCAGTTTGATTTTTCTCGATTAGATAATCGTATTGATTTACCTTCACCGGAAGCAATTGTGGATTATTTAGTTGATGTTGCACAATCAGGAGATTGTATATTAATTATGAGTAATGGTGGGTTTGGTGATATTCATAATAAGCTGTTACAAGCTTTAACTCAAAAGTGGAAGTAGCTATGGCAACAAAACGAAGAATTAGTTTTGGTATCACTGGAGCTTCAGGTGCACTTTATGCCCTAAACTTACTGAAGAATCTCACTGGTTATTATGACGAAATTCACTTGATGATTACAGATGCGGCACGCATTGTTTTAGCAACAGAAGTTGCGCTCAGTTTGCCAGAGTCTCCGAAAAAGTCTCAAGCAATTTTAACTGATTATTGCGGTTGTTCTGAAAAACTCATCCAGGTTTACAGCAAAGAAAACTGGTATTCTCCAGTTGCCAGTGGTTCGGCCGCACCTAAGCAAATGGTTATTTGCCCTGCAAGTATGGGGTGTGTTTCTGCTATTGCAACAGGCGCAAGTAATACGTTACTTGAAAGAGCGGCGGATGTTGTTATTAAAGAAAGAGGACAATTAATTTTATTACCGAGAGAAATGCCATTTTCAACTATTCATTTAAAAAACCTGCTCACTCTCAGTGAAGCGGGTGTTACAATTATGCCTGCTGCGCCAGGCTATTATGGTAAGCCAAAAACAATAGATGATTTAGCTGATTTTGTCAGTGCGAGAATTTTAAATCATTTAGGAATTGATAATATATTGAACAACCCTTGGGGTTACAATTGTTAATGGTTATTAAAGACCTTTGAAGTTTTTACGTTAAAAATTCTCCTTGGAACAATAATGAAAAAAAAAGCGATAGAGATAAAAAATTTAGAAAAGGTTTATAAAAATGGAGTTCAGGCATTAAAAGGAATTTCATTTGAAGTCGAAGAAGGTGATTTCATTGCATTGTTAGGCCCTAATGGGGCCGGTAAGTCGACAACCATTGGCATTATTTCTTCTTTAGTCAATAAAAGTGCTGGTCAGGTAGAAGTTTTTGGACATTCTATTGATAAAGATTTAGAAGCCGCTAAGCGCTGTATAGGGTTAGTGCCACAAGAATTTAACTTTTCTCAGTTTGAAACATGTTTGCAGATTGTTGTAAATCAAGCTGGCTATTATGGTGTGCCCAGAAAAATTGCCTATCAAAGAGCTGAAGAAGTACTTAAACAGCTTTCTTTGTGGGATAAAAGAAATACACCATCAAGAGAATTGTCCGGTGGTATGAAACGACGACTAATGATTGCCAGAGCACTAATTCATCATCCTAAAATACTGATTCTTGATGAGCCAACCGCTGGTGTTGATATTGAAATTAGACGCAGTATGTGGGATTTTTTAACTCAACTAAATGAGCAGGGGACAACTATTGTTTTAACAACGCATTATTTAGAAGAAGCGGAACAGTTGTGTCGTAATATTGCCATAATTAACCAAGGCTTGATTGTTGAAAATTGTAGTATGAAAGCTCTGATTAGTCGTTTAGATTTAGAAACTTTTATTCTTGATGTTGAGCAAGTTCCTGATACCTTTCCTGATATTGAAAATGTTTGCTTTCGTCAGAGAGATAACTCGACGATTGAAGTTGATGTACCTAGAGAAGTTGCACTGAACCTGGTTTTTGATTGGTTGTCTAGTCATCAAGTCAAGGTGTTAAGTATGCGCAACAAATCTAACCGTCTTGAAGAACTTTTTGTACAATTAACCGAATAATATTATTGGAAGTTTATTCATGTTTAACCGACAAGCACTCGTTGCATTACAAAGTATTATGGTTAAAGAAGTTAGCCGCTATTTTAGAATATGGGTTCAAACTTTACTGCCACCAGCTATTACCATGAGTTTATATTTTGTTATTTTTGGACAGTTAATAGGCTCTAGAATTGGTGAAATGGGAGGTGTTAGTTATATTGAGTATATTACGCCGGGTATTATCATGATGTCTGTGATTACAAACTCTTATTCTAATGTGGTGAGTTCATTTTTTAGTGCTAAGTTTCAGCGAAGCATTGAAGAAATGCTGGTTTCTCCTGTTCCGACATTGTTTATCTTGTTAGGATTCATTTTTGGTGGAGTTAGTCGGGGGTTAATCACAGGTGTAATTGTCACTATTGTGGCTTCTCAGTTTGTTGATATTAATATTAGTAATTGGGCTGTCTTATTTTTTGTTGTTTTTATGACTTCAATGCTATTTGCTACAGGGGGCTTAGTTAACGCGATATTTGCTAAGAAATTTGATGATATATCAATAGTTCCAACTTTTATATTAACGCCATTAACTTATCTGGGGGGCGTGTTTTATTCGATTAAATTACTTCCCGAGTTTTGGCAAAATATTTCTCTTTTCAATCCTATTTTGTATATGGTGAATGCTTTCCGTTATGGTTTTTTAGGTTTCTCTGATATCAATATTAATCATGCTTTGATATTAATTACTTTATTTATAGTTTCATTATTCTCACTCGCTTATTACTTACTACAAAAAGGAATTGGTATACGTTCATAAGCCATGTCTGTAGTTAGTTCTTTTGAGTAAAGTAGTTAATGCAATCTTGAATTTCTGGGAGAAAAAATAATTCTCCTTGTTGTGGGAAGCAAGAAACATTAATGAGTTGATTATCCCATTTGAAATTTAATTGGTGAGCGTGTAAGTAAGTTCTGTCGGCTTGGCAGCTTGAGTATCTTTGATCGCCTAAAATTGGAGCTCCGAGTGATTTAAGAGCTACTCTTATTTGGTGGGTTTTTCCTGTTTGGGGTTTGAGCCAGAAAAAACGTTTTCCCGGTATTAGGGAGCATGAGTCGAATAATGTAATTGCAGGGTTATTTCTACTGGTGGTTAATTTCCAATTACCATCTCTGACTTTTTTCATATCACCGATTACTTTCCCCTGTTTTTTCTTTGGCTTTTTATTGGAGATAGCAAAGTAAATCTTACTCATTTTTTTATCTAGAAATAATTGGTTAAATTGATTGGCGGCAGCTTTATTTTTTGCAAAAATAAGCAATCCAGAGGTTATTTTGTCTATTCTGTGAACAGGCCAAAGTTGAGAGCCAATTGCTTGCGACATTAAAGAGGCAACTCCCAGTTCTCCATCATTATTATGAAATGAAGCATTAATCGGCTTGTTAATAATGATAAAGTCATTATGGTCGTACACGGTTTTGAAAGGCATAAGCAAATTAGGCAATGAACCAAATGGTTAACTTAAATCAGCCCAAACACTTTGGCAAACTTATTTAGTTTTTAATGCCTAAAAAGAGCTGAATCTTATTTATTAAGAGGTGTAAGTGCCAGCAAAGAACAAAAATTATACATTTTTCATTGATGCTTGTAGAAACAATAATACTATTGTTAATTCTCTTTTTGCGATATATATTGATTTTTTTCAAAGCTGAGATAGAGCTCTTGAAGGTGGTTTATTGAATTGATTGGTATTTAACTAGGGTAATATTTGTTCTAAAGTGGTACTTTTGATGATAAATAAGCATGATTTTTTGAGGCAGCGTTCATTTTATTACTCATAAAAAACATAGATTCGCTTGAAGTGTTAACTATGACCGTATTTTATTAAAATTATATCTATTTAATGCGGATTTTGAGTAATACGATTTGTCTCTTTGTAATATTTAGATATAATTCCTTCAATAAAAGAACTTGAATTCTATGTGATTTATATAATAATGAGGAAATGGATGCATACTTTGACGGACAGGCTAGTTGGGCTGATACGGAAATTTAAGGGAGTCATAATTTATGGCGTTAGTATTGATTGTAGATGATGACCCTCAAATGTTGAGGTTATTAACCGATGTTGTTGAGTTAGATAATCATGACGTTTTATTAGCTCAAGATGGTGCTTTGGCCCTAGAATACTTTGATTATCACGCACCAGACTTGATGATTACAGATATTCTTATGCCCAATAAAGAAGGGCTAGAGCTAATCTCTGAGACTCGCGAAAAGTTCCCTAAAGTCAAAATCATCGCTTATTCAGGGGGAGGATCCTCTGATCCTGAGAGTTACCTTGAATTTGCTATTGGTATGGGGGCCGATAAGGTTTTTACTAAACCAATGCCATTAGGCGATTTAAGAAAAGAAATTCAGTTGTTATTGGAAGAGTCTTAAATTTTTTAGTACAAACTTCCCATAAAAAAAGCGCTTTCAGGCGCTTTTTTTATGGAAAATGTCCGCAATTTTACAGAGCGATGGTAAACCAAAATTGACTACCTTTACCTGATTCGCTGATAACATCTATTTCTCCGCCCATTAATTCAGTGAGCTGGTGTGATACTATTAAGCGTAATCTTCCCGCAAAACTGCTATTGGTTAATTTGGTAGTTTGCTCGAGCGAAGCAAATAAATCTTTCTGGGCTTCTTGCGGTATACCAACACCTGTATCTTTTACCGTAAAGCGAAGCATTTTTCCCATTTCGTTGTTGACAATATCAGCATACAGGCTAACTTCTCCCACTTTAGTAAAGCGAATCGCATTACCTAATAAGTTTCTGAGTATTTGTTTTACTCTAAATAGATCGGCTGTAACTTCATTTGGAACTTCTGGGTCGGTACTGGCTTGTAAAGAAAGCCCTTTATCATTTGCATAATGAGACAGTTCAGAAGACAGTTGATCAACGAGCTCTCTGACACTAAATGTGGTCTTTGACAATTTTAGCATGCCCGCATCCAGTTTAGAAAAGTCGAGTATGTTGTTTAAGTTGTCAACAAGCGTGCGTGTTGAACGTTTAGCAATATTTAGTAGTTGTTTAGGCTCTGCTTCGAATTGATACTCAGAGAGCAATTTAAGCATACTAACGACAGACTTCATTGGTGTGGTTATCTCATCTCCCATACGAGATAAAAATTCTGACTTTAGTTTAGGCGCGGCAAAGGCGCTATCTCGTTCTGATTTTAATGAAGTGACTTTATTTTTTAATCGACGTTCATTTTCTTGGAGCTTTTTAATATCTAAACTTAATGCTTTTTTCTCTTTCATGAGTTGTTCAAGTCGTATTCGAATTGATTGAGAAATTTCAATAATTTCTTGACTATGACTTAAATTCTGAAGGGTTGCTAAGCGGCTGAGTTGCTCTGTAACGGGGAGTTGAATATCTATAGTGTCATTAAGCAACTTAGTCGACTTATTTAATTTTTCTAGTTGTTTCCAGATAATAAATACTAATATGAAAGTGAAGATACAGCCGATTAAAATATAAAGTAAACTACCGGAAATATTTGCCTCTGGTTCCACTAGCAATACCATTTTCCAAAGAGAGGATTTTATCGCATCAGGCCAGTTAACTTCGACTAATCGATAGTCAGATAATGCGGGGGAGGTTTCAATACTTATTGCTATAGCCCTATTATTATTAATAATGGCGATAGGTACGCTGACTAACCTTTCAAATTGTTTTAAAGCTGAAGTATTTAAATAACTAATGCCGACTAATGTGCCAATAATTTCTGATTCTGCATTTTTAATTGGTATTAACGAGATAGTTGCTAGTTCACCTCGAAACACTTGTAAAACATTGACTGTTGATTTTATTTTATAAAGTTGCTGTAAAGGTTTTTTTAATTCGGCATATTGGCCACGAAGGGATGGTTTTTCAAAATAAACAACATCAGTGCTTACTGAATGAACACCTAATAAAGATATACCTGCTGCTCTATATAGTGGTCTTTGAGATTCAAGCCAAAAAGACCATTCTGATGCTGGTGCTGATTGCCAAAAATGATTATAAGAAAGTGACTCAAGAGAAATGTTAAGTGTGTTTAAATGGTTAGCTATTTTATTTTCAATTAAACGTTTATTTTCTTGGGCTTTTAGAAAGTCTTTTTCGGGAGTGAGTGGTTGTAGTGAATGAATAGTGACCAGAAGATAAGTAAATAAAGCGCCAATAATAATAACGCTGAGTATTGAAATTCTAGAAGGATTCATCGAAAGTTGCTCGTTTGATTAAGTTATTTATGATTATTATTTATATAAGAATATCAAAAGAATTCTATTTGCACCGAGATTCTGATCAATTTTGTGATCTAGCTCCAAATGCGATACTTATAACTTTTTGATTTCTCGAATTATTTGTAAATTTTGAGGTAAACTGATAGTGTGTTTTTTTGCTTCGTTTATTAAGTAGCCATTAATAAAATCTATTTCTGTCTCTTTTTGTTTTTTAACATCTTGCCGCATAGAAGATGAGTTTTTTGATGTTCCTAAAGCGACTTTCATAATACTTTGATGAACTTCTTCTAAAGTTTTATTGGGTAATAAATATTGAAGCATTGGTTCCAATTCTTGTAATAGCTCATAGGCTTCTGCTATTAAAAAATTATTTTTTATAATCTCTCCGTTTTTTAAATTATGTAAAGCTGTTATTGGATTAATAATTGCGTTAATGAGTAGTTTTAAATTCATTGACTCGATATGGTTTTTATTCCACATTACTTGAGGTAAAGCTGTATCGAGAATTTTTATTAAAGTCTTAAAATCTTCTTTTGGGTAATTACTTGATAAATTGCCTAATAGGGTTGTTCCTAAGCCAGTGTGTTGTAGCTTATTTGATTGTAGTAATGCGCCGTGCGTAATTGATGCATGTAATACTGGATTTTTTGGGAGGTATTGTAAAACAAGTTCTTGTAAGCCCATTCCGTTCATCATTAAAATAATGGGAACTGTGCCCATCTTTTTTCGAGCCAATTGCTGACATAATGATTCGAGTTGATGAGCTTTAACGCTGATGATAACTACATCACTCGATTGCCAACTTGATAACGCTGAGTAGTTAATCTGTTGTTTAAAGTCCCCTAAAGGCGAGCTAACTTCTATTGTTTTCTCAATACCAGTATGTTTAGTGTACAGCTTAGTGAGTTGTTGATTACGGTTTAAGAAACAAGCCCAGAGGTGTCCAATGGCTCCTGCACCGATTATATTGAAGCTGAGTTTTTGCATTCAACTTAAGTTCTAAATAGTTGATTAAAAGGTTAGTATATCGATTATCTACAAAAATAATAGGATCTGACACTGTTTAGTGTTTTTAAAGCATCAATATGTTGAAAAATGAACAAATTGCTCAGGATTGGAAAACTGCACTAACATTGATGGTTAGTAGGCAGGCTTTAACCATGTTATTTTTAGGTTTCTCTGCTGGAATTCCTTTGGCATTGATATTTTCTTCATTATCGCTTTGGTTGAGTGAAGCTGGTATTAGTAAATCAACAGTGACTTATTTTAGTTGGGCTGGTTTAGCATTCTCTTTTAAATTTGTTTGGGCTCCGCTAGTAGACAGGCTACCCATTCCAGTGTTATCAAAGCTTTTAGGACGTAGAAGAAGTTGGCTTTTGACTGCACAAATATTCATCATTATTGCAATCAGCCTAATAGGCCTCACTGATCCAATGTCTAGTGAGGATATGTTGGTTAGAATGGCTTATCTGGCCATTTTGTTGGGGATCTCTGCAGCGACTCAAGATATCATTATTGATGCATACCGTATTGAGTTTGCCGATAGTAGTATGCAGGGCATATTATCATCATCTTATATTGCAGGATACCGATTGGGAATGATTGCTTCAGGAGCAGGCGCACTTTTGCTAGCTGCGCATTGGGGCTCGACAAAAAACTTATACAGCTATGAGGCGTGGCAGTACACTTATTTAACGATGGCTTGTTTAATGCTTGTGGGAGTTGTGACGACTTTTATTATAAAAGAACCTAAAGTTTCAGAAAAATTAAGACCCCAGTATTCTAATATGCAATATGTGCGCTTTTTTATATTTTTTATAGTGAGTATTAATATATTGGTTTTTACTTATATTTCACTTTCAGATATTTCCCTTGCGCTAAAATCGATTATGGGCGAGTTTCTTGGTAATAAAGTGTTGGCTAATTTTCTGATCGAAGCGCTTCAATTACTAACTTCTTTTGTTAGCGTTATCATTTTTAGCTTGCTAATTAATCGTTTTGGTTTGATGGAAAAAGCGTTAGTGAGAGAAAACTATTGGTTACCTGTCTCTGACTTTTTTCAACGTTATGGGACTAAACTCGCACTGTTATTATTAGCTTTTATTGGTTTTTACCGTGTTTCAGATATTGTTTTAGGTGTGATAGCTAATGTGTTTTATCAAGATATGGGTTTTACAAAAGATGAAATCGCTACTGTGGCCAAAACCTTTGGTTTGGTAATGATGATTGCTGGTGGTTTTATTGGTGGTATTTTCTCTGTTAAGTTCGGTGTTATGAAAGTTTTATTTATTGGTGCAGTATTAACTGTTTCTACTAACCTAATGTTTATGCTTTTAGCACATTCAGGTCATGATATCGTATTACTTTACATTGTTATATCGGCCGATAATCTTTCCGCAGGAATTGCCAGTGCTGCATTTATTGCTTTTTTATCGAGCATAACCAATGTTTCCTTCACCGCTGTTCAATATGCTATTTTTAGTTCCTTAATGACTTTAGTTCCTAAATTAATTGGCGGCTACTCTGGCAGTATGGTTGAAAACTTGGGGTACTATAATTTTTTCCTCATCGCTAGTCTAATGGGAGTGCCTGTATTATATTTAATTTATTTGTTGAATAAAAAAATGGCTTTAAAAGAATGACGTCATTCTATCAAGCTCTTTCTGAGCCCCAGTTAAATAACCAGCTACCTAAAGTGAGAAATACCACTGTCATAATGACAAGCATCAACAAATTAAAGGATATGTCAGATAAACTAGCACCATCAGTCATAATCGCACGAGCCGCTTCTAAAATGTGGGTGAGAGGAAATATTTGTGCAAGTTTTTGTATATAGTGATGTGTTCCTTCTAATGAAAACCAGACTCCAGAAAGTAGCATCATAGGCCAAGAAGCGACATTTAATAGACCGCCAATAAACTCTTCGCTATTAGAGCGAGAAGCAATTAGTAAGCTCATTGATATCATACTACAAGCGCCTAATAGTGCGACAATAAAAAGGTTAAATATCGAACCTAACACGTAAAAGTTGAGTATTAAGTGGCTGCCGGTAAATAGTAAACTGGTGGTGAAAATTACAATCATTAAACGTGAGGCTATCTGCCCTGAGAGAAATTCAAATGCACTGAGCGGAGTTGCTTGAAAGCGTTTAAGCACGCCATTTTTTCGGTAACGCACAATGACATAGCCAACCCCAAATAAACAACTAAACATCATATTCATACCAAGAATTCCTGGCATAACCCAATCAAGATAACGAATGGCTTTTCCGCTAAGTTGAGATGCATTCATATCAGGATGTATTGATAATAATAATTGCTCGGCAATATAACCTTTTGATGAGGTTTTATTTAACCAGTATTGTTTTTTCTCAAAGTCGACTAACAGATCTATTTTATGTTGGTTAACTTTTAATATTGCTTTTTCTTTATCAGTGTAATCAACAAAGCTAAGATATTTAAGACGAGTAAATTGACTATTTGTACTTGTATGAAGGGATGAACTCGTTGGTTTGAGCACGCCAATTTTATATAAATTACTACCTTCATCTGAGAAAATAAAGGCGAATCCTAATAACAATAATATTGGAAACATAAAGTTCCATGAAAGAGAAGAGCGATCTCTAAAAAATTCGGCATTTCTAGCATTAAAAATTGCTATAAACTTTCGCATTAAGATTAGTTCCTAAGCTTATGACCAGTCAATTTAATAAATAGATCTTCAAGATTAGGTGAACGTATTTGAAGACCTTCTAAAGAGATATTATTTTCGAGTAATTTTTTGATTGTTAATTCAACATTTTCTGTTTGAATTTCAATCAAATTATTATTGAGCTTAAAGGGTAAGCTGAGTTGACTAACAGTCTTTTTTTGAGTATTTGGTAGACCAATAATGGAGCCATCAAATTGTTCTTTAAGCATTTGCTGTGGTGTGCCTTGTAGAATGATTTTCCCTCTATCTACAATAACTATTTCATCACAAAGTGACTCGGCTTCGTCCATATAGTGGGTTGTTAGCAGAACGGTTTTATTTTGAGATTTAATATTATTAATGAGTTGCCAAAAGTTTCGTCGTGATTGTGGGTCTAGCCCGGTCGTTGGCTCATCCAAAAAAATAATATCTGGATCATTTAACATGGCAAGAGCCAATAACAAACGCTGACGCTGTCCCCCTGAAAGCTTTCGCGTGTCTTTATTGAGTATTTCTTCCAGTGCACAAATTTCAATCAGTTTAGCTTCAGCCAGGCAATGATCATAAAACTTGGAAAATAATTTTAAGGTTTCTTTTACAGTTAAAAAATCTTGAATAGCTGTGTGTTGAAATTGTATTCCTATTTTTTGGTAATAATCTGAATTAATTGGTGAGCCTTGAAATAAAACTTCGCCGCTAGAAGGTTTAAGAATGCCTTCCATCATTTCAATTGTTGTGGTTTTACCTGCACCATTCGGCCCTAAAAGGCCAAAACATTGGCCTTGAGGCACAGTAAAACTGATATTATCTACGGCGATTGTATCTGAAAAATGTTTGCAGAGATTTTTAATTTGAAGTATGTCAGCCATTAAAGGATTCTAATGGCTGACATTAAAAAAGAAAAGCGCTTTATCTATTTTTAGAAATGATAAAATGCGCTGAAGTAGGCGCCTTTAAATTCCATATCTGCGGTGATATCATCTTCTTCAACATCGAGTTCAAAAGTACGGTAGCCAATTTTGGCTCCGAAGCCTATATCACTTTCGTAACCCACTCCAACCATAATGTCAGAAATTGAGTCATCGTCATAACTTATTATATTGAGTTCACCTTCGGCAAAAAAGCCAGAAAAAGGTAAGTCGAAGCGGGCTTTTCCGTAAATTAAAGGAATGGTGAAGTCGATATCTTCTTCTTCATTCAAGTCAGTACCTGTTGGTGGTGTTTGTAAACTGATCATGCCATCATACTGGCGTAGTGTTACACCTAAATCGAGATTAACCCAGTTATCAAGAATTTCATAATAGAGCGTGTATTCTGTATTACTCATATCAACGGCTGTTGATACATTCTCATTAATACTATAGGTTTGACCGTTAAAGGTTATTTCTCTGGTTAATACTGATTCGGCAGAACTTTTTAAATCTGAAGAGACTATTTTTATATTGGGTAAAAAAGGAACTGGATGTTCTGCTGTTACCCAAAAAATATTATGTGATTCGTCATCAAATCCTAAATCATCATTAATATCAATATCTGTTCCTAATATTGAGTTAGAGTCTGATTTTATTGTGCCTGCATAATCAGGCTTCCATTGGTATGTGCCTACTTCAAAGCCAACGATATCTGCGTTAGCAAGGGGAACAAAAGCAAAGCTCGCAACCGCTAAAGCGCTTAGGAGTTTTTTCATAATATTCTCTCTCTGTTGTGATAACGGACTAATTATGGACTAAGTATTAGCAAAAAGGGAGGAAAAGTTCACAGAATTCGTTGTTTTAACTGACTTTTATATTTTTCATATCTTATTGGTGTGCTAATGAATGGTATGTTGTATTAGATATTTTTGTATGCAGTTAAGTCTGATTAATCTTAGATGTAGCGCGAAATAGAGGGATAAATTAAGTAAGTTTTCTGATCAATATAAAGCTAGGGTGAAGCAGGGTGAGTATTATTCACCCTGTTTGGGCTATTCAGTTTGGCTTGAAGCTAGTTTTTTTAACATTGGATCTGAAAATATGACAGACAACTGCTTACTAAGTAATTGGTTAACTACACCTGTGACATCTAATTCACTCGCTGGGTTGGCCACTTCCTGGCTTCTATTCATTTTATAGATTTTTTCTGATTTTTTACTCTGCTTATTCGCTTTTAAGCGTAAGTGGCTTACAACTTCGACCGTCGATCTTAATAAGGATTTGGTTACTTTTGCTTCAAGCTTTTCAATTTCAATGTCAATTGATAAGTCGGCGAGCAGAGGGTTACTAATGATCTTAAAGCCATTTTTTTTGAGACTATCGATTAATTTTGTTTTTAGCAACGCAGCTTCATTTTGTGGACCCGATGCAAACAAAATATTATCATTTGATGAGTTGGGCGTCGCTAACGGACGGTTATCGGAGACAGATACAGCGATTAGTTGGGCGTATTCAGAAAGCGATTGAATGTTTCTGACTTCCGGATCTAGACGATAATTCAGTTTTGATGGTGAGCAACCTGAAATCAAAGCAATAGTGCTTGTCAGTGTAAGTATCAATTTAAATGAAAATCGCATGATTTGTACCTTAAACTTTAATTTTATTTGTTGTTAGTCTATCAAGTCTTTGTGTGAAGTAACATCTCGAAATACCAGTTATTGTTATAATTTATTGTATTAGTTTTATTGCTCTAAAAGACTATTACTTAGGGGCAGAAGCTAACCAAACGATAAACTTACTATCATTAGAGATTGATTTGACCTTATCAAAGTAGCGTTTAAGCATGTGCTGATATTTTAAGTGACGATTAGCAACCACTCTTAATTCTCCATTTGGGGTGAGACATTGAGCAGACTGTTTAAACATTTTCTGGGCAATATTGGTCGTTTGAACATTTTGTTGATGGAAAGGGGGATACGCGCTAGTTTTAATAAATATTGACTATATGCGCTAGTTTCTATAATGTGGACACATGTGTTCGGATGGTAACCTTGAAGTGAAATGTAAATGTTTAAGCGAAAAGTTGTTCGAGAAGTACTTCCTGTTTTTTCACTAACAGAGGTTTGTAGCGAGGATGATGAGGGGGCAATCAAAAGAATTATTCCCGGAGAAAAAAGTCAGCGTTCCAAATATTACTATCGAAAGGTCATACTAGATGAAAGTGAGCAGTTCAATGTTAATCAGATGGAAATGATTCTAGATCCTGATGGTTCTCCATGGATTGAAGCTTGCTTATATTTACTGAGTAAAATAGAAGTGTCCTACGATCATAAAGCGGTAGTTTCTTCAACCAACACAGCGTCAGATCTGACTGCTTTTAGGCAGTACCTAATTGATTATAGTATCGACTATTTGAATTTCCCAAGAAATAAACAGCAGAGACCGACTTACCGTTATAGGGCTTATCTGAAGTCACTAATTCGCTCTGGTCAGATTGCTAATTCTACAGGGCAAAGATTTATGCAGAGTGTCATAGGTTTTTATAAGTGGCTTTCAGCAGAAAGGGGATTTGAGCCGGAATTTCCAATGTGGAGAGCGGAAGACAAATATATAGATATCAAAGATAGACACGGTTTTTCTAAATTAAAACAAGTGAAATCAACAAATCTCTCGATTTCAACACAAAGACTTACAGATCCTGAAGAGGTTACGATTTGTGATAATGGAAGACTAAAACCTCTAACTATGGACGAGCAAATTGAACTAACTAAAGTATTATTTAAATTAGATAATATAGAAATGACTCTCATTCATCTTTTTGCCCTTTTTACAGGAGCAAGAATCCAGACAGTTCTAACTATAAAAGTTAAGCACTTTAGAGTTAAGTTGCCCTCTGACATTCAGGAGATTCGTCTTCCGTGCGGTCCAGGTACCGGAATAGATACGAAGCACGCGAAGAAGTTAACTCTTTTTATTCCTAGTTGGTTTTATAACCAATTATCGATCTATTCGAAAAGTGACCGAGCATTAAAGCGTCGGCTTAAGTCGAAAAAGGGAGACACAAGTGAGAACTATCTTTTTCTGAGTAATCGAGGCTCACCGTTTTATGAAGACTCAATGGATCGTGAAACATTTAACCCTAATCAAACGAAAAAATATCGAGCATCAGGTGGAACTGTTCGTACCTTTATAGCGGATAGAATTTTACCTGAGTTACGAAAAACTTTTGGAAATGGATTTAGTTACAAATTCCATGATTTAAGAGCTTCGTTTGGAATGAATTTGAGTGACTCTTTAACTGAATCTGTTGCGCAAGGTGAAATAACTTTAACCAAAGTAAGGAACAGAGTTAGAGATGTAATGGGACATGATTCATACACCACTACTGATGAGTATCTCGGGTACAGAGACAAAACTCAAACAGCTAGACTTACGCAGGAAAGGTATCAGAGACACTTAGCGAAACTCTGTGAAGCTGCTCACAACGGTTTTGAAAATACAGATGCTTAGAAAAAATACTATTACTTTGGTTGCGCCAATAAATTCAGAAACGATAATTATTTCCCCTAATCGATGTGTATTGAAAGTCGGGAATAACAATTTAGATATCGGTTCAATTTGTTATCTTGAAAGAACTGAAAACACAAAAGGAGTTAAGGTTAATGGTTCGTCGCTGTCGAAAAAACGCTTTAATTCCGCTCGTTTATTAGCCAAATACTTCAGTGAACTGATGGACTCAGGATTAAGAGTTGAATCTATTTATACTCGATTTAAGAATCTAACTAAGTTTTTAATCTGGTGTGACAAAAACAAGCTGCATGATGTCCTTACTTCTTTTAGAAGCACGAGGGTCGCTTTAGTTGGCTATATTGGACATTTAAAAGAATTAATAAAAACTCAAAAGCTAAAGAATAATACCGCTACCCGATATCAACTCGACGCAATAATTGTACTTCGTGATTGCTTTAATTTTGAGAAAATAGATCGCGGACTTAATCTTCTTAAAAAATCTAATAGAGAAATAGAAAACACAGAGCCTCCTGACGATAAAGATCAAGGTAGGGTATTAGCCCTATCTACTGCATTATTCATGGGCTTTCAAAAAGCCACGTTGAACAATGAGAAATACCCTTATTTAATCCCTTTACCTAAAGGAACTGGGTTTGACAACGATCAAGCCTGGATATTTCCAACATCGCTCTATGCTCTTCATCCTAAACGTAAACCAACCTTTCATGCATATAACTATAGAGAGGGACGTATAAACACAGTTGATGAAATAGAAAAGCACTATGTTTCCAAAACGAGAGCAAAAATAGCGATACAGGACGCCAAAAATGCGCTCAAAAATGGCGAGGTAGTTGGAAGCTATCATAGATTAGCGCATGCGACTATTGCAATGAATGCCTTTTTACTCTTGTTTATTGCAAACACCGGGATGGGATGGTCTGAATTGACAAAGCTGCCATGGCGAGACACATATGAGGTTGGTGTAGATGTTCAAGGATTCAGAGAAATAAAATATAGAGCTTTTGATAAGGAGGTATCGTTTATTGTTACTTCTTCTTTTCTGCCATTGTTTAAGTCCTATTTAGAGCTAAGGGAGTACATCGTAAGCTATTTTGAGAATACTACTTTGTTATTTTTTACTCTCTCTTTGACATCTACTAAACGCAAGCTTTCTAAATTGGGAAGAACCAAAATACCGCAAATATGTAGAGGATTTCGAATATTTGAACCAACTATTCCCATTATTACAGCTAAAGAATGGAGAGCAGCTAAAAGTGATTATTTGGTAAGAAGTAGCGACATACAAACTGCGGCATTTTTACTTCAGAATGACGAAAGAACAGTTCGAGATCATTATACAAAAGGCTCTAAAACGAAAGCTATCGCTGAAGTAAGTGACTTTTTGGAGCGCATAGTCTCTAAGGTAAAAGGGAATAGCGCGGAAGAAACTGAATCAGCTCTGGGAAGTTGCGACAATCCAGGGGAGCCATCATCTGAGCAGAATCCTCCAATTGTCCCTGATTGCAGAAAGGGAGAGGGGTGTTTGTTTTGTAAACACTATGGAGTTCATGCAGATGAAAAAGACATAAGAAAGCTGTTTAGTTGCAAGTTGTGTATTGAATCCGCATCTCATTTAAGCGGAACCTTTGAAGATTATCTAATAATGTTTGGCGCAGTTTTAAATCGAATTGACGCCTTGCTTGAATTATTTGAAAAACTCTCACAAGGCCATAAGGAACTTGTAGAACGAATTAAAAGTGAAGTCTTTGAGGATGGAGAGCTTGACTCTTATTGGGAGCTTAAGTACGAGCAGTTGCTAAACTTGGGAGTTATTTAAATTATGTCAATTGATGACAGATATGATTTCGCTTTTCAATTCAGTTTAGATTCCGGGATATTTGATACCGAGTACCTTCCTGACTCATTCAACCCCCGAAGTAAACGACCTCACAAGAGGTTTGTTGTTGCAAGAGATGATAACCAAAAAGCGATTTCTTTTTATGCAGACAGTTGCTGGGATTGGAGCGCTTATCACCCTTATTCAGATAGTTTTATACTCGATTTTACTTCTTGGAATACCGACCAATCTATCCCATTGGCCTCAAATATCACCGAAGAAATTAAGTGGTTAATATTTGTGATCGTTTGGATTTCTAATGGAAGAACAAAAAGTGCGGAAACCGTTGGTACCTATTTAAGAATGCTTAGTAAACTTGCAAATTTTTCGCTTAAAAAAGGAAAAACTATTGTGCAAGTTCTTCAAAGTGCCGGAAGCACGAATCGCTTTCTCGACGAGTATGGCAATTTCTATAGTGTAACTGTGCAGTCGTTAATTAGTATAATTGCGTCTGAAACAGAAGAAATGACGGGAATAAAACCCCTCTCGCAAAAAGCAATTGAACGAATTAGCGCCAGATCGCAAAGCTACTATAAAAACCATAAGCAACATCCTCCTATACCAACTAGAATTTTAACTCAGGCATTAGCTCATTTAAGCAACTCAATCAGGGCTTTTGAAGAGTATTCAGGTGAGTATTTAGAGATCGCAGGTAAAATGTTTTGCGATGATAACTTTGGAATCTCTGTCAAACGTCAACGCATCAAGTCAGATGATTCACACAAACTGTTAAGGAATGTTAGACCAACTTTTGATGAAGCTATAGAGGACAAGTCTCTCAAGAATTATGTAAGAGAGATTGGAATTAAAACTAGAAAGCAATTTATTTCGCACCTTTCTGATATATTATTTTTAGTGAAATTAACAGTGTTAGCCTACTCCGGAATGAGGCATAGGGAAGCATGCAATCTAAAATATGACTGTATAGATACCTTTTTTCACAGTGGTAAAGAACATTACTTAATTAAAGGTGAGACTACAAAATTAAACTATGGAAATGTTAAAGAAACCAATTGGGTTACTTCTACTGAAGCGGCAAAAGTCATCAAGGTCGCAAGAAAGATTTGTGATGCTATCTACGGTGCATTATTTCCACTAACTTCCAGAAAAGAATTATTGTTATTTCCTAAAACGGGAAAGTTGTACGAAACAAATACCAACAGAGAAATCGAACCAAAGTATTTCAAGTCCAAAAACCGAGTTGAATCACTCGCCAATTATATCAAAAGTGCCTCGAGCAAAAGTCCTGTAGCAAAGCTGAGAAAGTTGGTTGTAACTAATTCCGATCTCAAGGAGCTTGAGTTTATCGATAATCATAGATGCTGGCGATCAGAAGATAAGTTTATTGTAGGGAAAACGTGGACAATGACTGCTCACCAATTTCGAAGGTCTCTAGCCCTTTATGCTTCCAATAGCGGGCTAGTTTCGCTTCCTTCTCTAAGACGGCAGCTGCAACATATTACGAACGAGATGAGCATGTACTATGCGAATGGTAGTGGGTTCGCAAAAGATATTCTTAGGTGTGAATCAGATTTTATAGATGAATATTGCGAAACAATTCCCGAGTCAGAGGCGCTTTCCTATATTCGAAACGTAATATTTTCGGACGAAAAATTGTTTGGCGCACATGGTGCTTGGCTATCTAGCAACAAGGATAAAAAGATACTTTTTCGCGATAGAGAAGAGACTATAAAGAGGTTTCAAAATGGTCAACTTCAATACCAAGAAACAATTCTTGGTGGTTGCACAGGACCAAAAAACTGTAAAGAAAGGGCTACAAGATCACTGGTTGCTTGCGTTGACTGTGCTGGCGGAGTAATTGCTCCTTCAAAGCTACACCGAGTAATAGAGTCACAAATAGTCATTGTTGATTCTTTACCAAAGGACACGCTTGTATATAGAACTGAAAAAGATGATCTGGACAAGTTGATAATAGCCAGAGATAGAATAACGCTAAAACGCGAAGTTTTTGCCAATAAATCAATTGGGCAAAAATAGATAGATTAGAAAGTTTACACTGAGGAGATACAACATTTGATGCACCAGTTTGACACTAGTTTCGGCCAATTCGAGATAAAGGTTCTTCATTTTCATCCTAAGTCGCCCTTACAAGGATGGAATGCGGCGGACGAACTGATTTTGAAGGAGTTGGCTAATTATTCTCTAAAGGGAAACGAAAGAGTGTTAGTCGTTAATGATTCATCAGGAGCATTGGCCATATCTCTGAATGAATTTCATCCAGAAAGCTGGAGTGATTATCATACAAACCGTTTGTCGCTAGAACACAATTTAAGAAAAAACCAAATACCTCAAAAGCAGGTTAAGTTCGTGGCTTCGACCGAATCGCTTAGTGGTTCTTATGATGTCGTTTTAATTCAGTTACCGAAAACTCTTTCTTTGCTCGAATACCAACTAACAAAGATACGAGCACATTTGAAGCCGGATTCCCTGATAATAGGAGGCGGCATGATTAAGCATATGCCAAAGGCAATGATTGGATTGTTCGAAACTTGTATTGGCACAACTCGAACTTCACTAGCTGAGAAAAAGGCTCGCTTAATTTTTTCGAACTTTGAACCTTCCATCTCTACTAAGCAATCTTCTTACCATTGCTATGGTATACCTAATTCACCATTAAAACTAACGAGCTATGCCAACGTGTTTTCACAGAAAAAGCTGGATATCGGAACCAGGTATTTTCTTTCTAACTTTCCAGATATCAACCAACCTAAAAGAATAGTTGATTTGGGCTGTGGAAATGGTGCCTTAGGCATTTATGCTTGCTGGAAATATTCAGACTCTGAGCTAATTTTTATCGATGATTCTTATTTGGCGATAAAAAGTGCGCAGGAATCACTTCGTCAAAACAATCTAACTAATTCTGCACGTTTTGCTGTTGCTGATGGTTTAAGTCTTGAAGTTTGTGAGTCAGTTGAAGTAGATACAGTGCTCTGCAACCCGCCATTCCATGAAGGCAATAAAGTGCATATTGACATTGCAAAGCGAATGTTTAAAGGAGCAGCTAATTGTTTGAAATCGGGAGGCGAGCTTTATGTCGTAGCAAATCGTCACTTGCCTTATTATCAATTATTGAAGCGAGACTTTTTGCAAGTAGAAGTCGTATCGCATGAAAGTAAATTTATCATTGCTAAAGCACTCAAATGCTGAACTTAGTGCAATGGGAGTATGTATCATAGAATATTTCTTAAATACAATCAAAGGTTACTCAAATGTCTAAAGCACTAGATGAATACTACGAGGCTCTTGATCGACTTAAGGCAAATAAGGCTGAAATAGTACCGAAAGGAGCAAAGATTTCGAAGGATTCAGTAGCCCTGGAAGCGGGCAGAAAGAGAGGTTCGATAAAAAACAGCAGAGCTGTATTTACTGACTTGATAAAAGATATTGCCAATGCCGCTCAAAATCAAAACTTGAAAACTAAGCCAAAAAAAGAGAAAGAAGACAAGTTAAGAGGTGATCGAGATAAGTACAAGAGATTGTATGAAGAAAGCTTAGGTAGGGAACTATCCATGCTGCGACAAATTAATGACCTAAAGGCTGTTATTAATGGGATTGAAGACAAAAAAATAGTCAAAGTTACAAAGATCTAGAACTAAAGGAGTTATGGTTGGTTACGACGCGCCTAAATTTGTGAAGTTAGGATAGTCTGTTAGATATCCTATTGAGGAACATGAATGTTGGTTAGCGAAATCTGAGTTATGAAATTAGCTTAATCACCTCAAAATAATCTCATTAAGAAATAATGCCCGCAATTTGAAAAAATCTAGCACTGAGTATATGGTAAGTTAAGGAGCAACTTTTAATATTTGCCTATAAAATGCGCTTTTAATTAATGTTCTTTTAGTCACGAGTGCGGAGAATAAACTGGCTTGGTCTAGCTAACCGGATCTATAATCAAAGCTCGACTTGAAAGAACACTATATATCGCACTCAATGACTCTGAAAAATGCAGTTGAAATTAGGCTGAGAAAAATTGATAAAGGTACTCCTTTCACAATTAAGCACTTTTCAGAGTTGGGTACTCGTACTTCAGTCCAGCGTATTCTTTCAAAACTATGCACAGAAGATAAACTTGTTCGTGTAATGAGAGGGTTCTATGTACGCCCTAGAATTCTAGCTTATGCAAAAAATGCGATATTTACAACCAGCGCGGAGTCATTAGCAAAAGCATGGGCTGAAGATCGAGACTACCAATTAGTAGAGCAAGGTATAGAGTCGGCGTATCGTTTGCGCTTTCAAACGCAGATGCCCGTCAAACTGATTTATTGGAGTGACGGACCCAATAAACTAATTCAAATTGGTCATTCCACGGTAAAAATCATACATGTTTCTAGTTTCAAACTACAATGGGCAAAAGAGCCCATAGGCAGGGTTTACAGAGCATTACTTGTGACTAATCCAGAATATATATCTGAAATTAAATTAAGGAAGGCGTTATCAATTTGTTTTCAATCTATAGCTAGTAAAGAAAATGGAATTAAGGCGCTATTAAATGACCTTAGAATAAAAAATTGGCATTCCCCACTTCGACAACAACTTGAGTATAATACCTAACTAATAATTCCATTTAGAACAATGAAAAAAACAAGAGTTTTAATATTTTAAAATTACACATACCATGTGTAATCTTGTGTAAAATAACCAGCCCTAGCAATATTAGTTCTATTCTTAAAATAGAAGCAATCGGAGAAATTCGTTGAAAAGTTTTAGCAAACTCTTTGATTTCCGTAAATATTGAATGTGTTAATCTAGTTAATAACTAGGTATTTGAACGATATGACTTTAGATTTCAAACAATTTAAATCTCTAGTTAAACAGATCAAGGTAGGCAAACAACTACCCAATTCAGTTTACTCTCACAAGTCGGCATTAAGCTCTTATCCTGTTACACTTAGTACAATATTGAGAAATGTCGCAAAAGCACTTAAGATTCCTGATAATAGCTGGAATTTGATTAAGTTATACAAGCGGGATTTCAAAATCGCTTTTTTACACTATCCAGAATTCGATAACTATGCATACCCTTCGCTATATCAAAGTATTACTGTTGATCTGCAGAAATTGAGTCATCGTAAATCGGATTACTCAAAGTCGGAGAATCCTCCTATCCTCCATAGAAAAGAAACTTTTGTTTCTTCCGACTATCCTCACTACGAATTATTCAAAGCCATAACACTTGAAGGTGAATCTGCCGGTTTGTTTGAGAAGCCTAAAACAATTGGTTTTAAAAAGAATTGGGAGCGCTTAATCAAAAATAAAAATATGTATTTGGACGAGAAAGGTCGATTACATCCACAGTCATTTTCCCCTCATTCTTTTCTGCCTCTTCCGTCTGGAAAAGTTGATCGCCATAAAACAGCCATTATTCGTCATCAATTATCCGCACCAATGCAAATATTGGCAAGACATGGATACTTGAGAGGTGAACATACGGTTTTAGATTATGGTTGTGGCAAGGGAGATGACATTCGAGAACTAGAGGCTCATGAAATCGATTGTATTGGCTGGGATCCTGTTTATCAACCTGATAATGATTTGGAAAATTGTGATATTGTTAACCTTGGTTTTGTCCTTAATGTTATTGAAGATCGTGAAGAGCGAAATAGGACTTTAGAGCGGGCTTACGGGTATGCTGATAACTTTTTAGTAGCATCGGTAATGATTGCAGGTGATGCAACGATTAGTCAGTTTAAACCTTATAAAGACGGTGTTATTACTAGCCGCAATACCTTCCAAAAGTACTATAGTCAGGCTGAATTTAAGTATTACCTTGAGTCCACACTTAAAGAAGATGTTATCGCTGTTGGGCAAGGCGTTTTCATTTTATTTAAGGATAAGATTGAAGAACAGAATTTCTTATTGAAGCGCCAACATATCAAACGCGACTGGAATCAGCTAACCCAACGAGAACAAAAGAAACCTAATAAAGTTATTAGTAAAGATTTAATTGAAAAAAATCAAGATCTTTTTAATGACTTCTGGACTCTTTGCTTAGATTTAGGCCGTCTACCAGCAATCCCAGAATTCGAGTTTTCTCAGCAATTAAGGCGTGTTGCTGGCTCGCATAAGAAAGCACTGGATGCTCTTCTCGATAAACATGGAGTAGAAACCTTTAAGAAGGCTAAATATGTTCGAAAATGTGATTTACTCGTCTATTTTGCTTTAGGACTATTTGGAAAACGTAAACCCTACGTTCATATGCCCGAGAGCCTTAAGCGGGATATAAAAGCGTTTTTTAATGATTATAATAATGCGATTGAATTAGCTGGCGAAGCTTTGTTTAGCGTTGGAAATCCGAGTTTAATTGAAGCGCTATCTATAGATGCCTATGAAGAATTAAAACATGGAGAGTTTGAGAAAGGTCACCATTGGACAGTTCATAAATCCGTTTTAGAAAAACTTCCCCCAGAGTTGAGAATTTATGTGGGATGCGCTGTTCAGCATTATGGTGATTTCAGTGAAATGGACTTAGTCAAAATCCATTTCACTTCTGGCAAAGTTACTCTTCTTCGCTATGATGACTGGTCTAAGGAAGAACCCTTACTTGTAGAGAGAATAAAAGTAAAGTTAAAATGTGTGATTCATAGACATCGTTTCAACTATACTGATGTCTATGAACAAAGAAATTCGCCAAAGATTAACTTGGGTTAAACTCTACGAGGAAAGTAAAGATGCGGGCTTTGTTTGTCGTAGATGTGGAATATCAAGGCCCACTCTAAGGAAGTGGTGGCGTCGATATCAAACTTTTGGTGTTGAAGGATTGGCTAGTCAAAGTCGTCGTCCGCTAAGTTCCCCAAATGCGAAAATTAGCCCTAAAGAAGAGGCCCTTATACTCGAATTAAGGCAATCGAGGAACTTAGGAGCAAGGCGTCTTCAAAGCGAGCTCGTTCGACTCCATCAACTTAGTTTTTCTTTAGCTACTATCCATAAAGTTTTAACTCGGAATGAAGTAAAACCTCTCAAGAAAATTAGAAAAAAGACTGAGTTCATTCGTTACGAAAGACCGACTCCTGGTGATAGAGTCCAAATGGATACTTGTAAAATTGCACCAGGAATATATCAATATACTTCTGTTGATGACTGCACCAGATATAGGGTTTTAAGGCTCTATAAGCGTCGTACAGCTGCCAACACTTTACATTTTATCGATTGTGTTATCGAAGAAATGCCGTTTCCTATCCAACGAATACAGACTGACCGCGGACTGGAATTCTTTGCAGAGAAAGTTCAAAAGCGACTAATGGCAAATGGCATTAAATTCAGACCTAATAAGCCGGGTTCACCGCACCTCAATGGAAAAGTAGAGAGATCTCAAAAAACTGACAAGACCGAGTTCTATCCAACTGTAGATATCTATAGTGTTGATATTAATGAGCAGCTTGCTGAGTGGCAACATTACTATAACTGGGATAGGCCACATAGTGCACACAAAGGTAAGTCGCCTATGGAAAAGTATTTTGATTTAAGTAATGAAACACCTTATAGCGATGAAGTCGCTCAGAACTATGACTCCAGCTTTGAGCATGTTCAACTTGCTAATTATCAGAAGGAATTAGCTCTACAAAAATTGAAATAATGTCTATGAATCACACAGTTAAAAGAACAAGATATTGATTTCTTTGATTATCCTTCAAGTAGCTCAGCTCCGCCACTTTTAAACAAAAATATTTTTCACTGCAAACAGTTTTTACTATAAACATAACCTTAAAAAATTAAGGAGCATTTATATAAATCAATTTTAGATTTTAAACCTCCATGGCAAACAACTTTAACACTGCCATACTTATATTCTTGTCAAATGCTTTGCTCTCTAAAACATTTAATCAAAAGAACAAAACTATTCTCGATTTTGGGGATTAATAATCCTGGATTTAAGCTCGGCTACCTTGATGGTTCTCGCACTTTGTTCTAAATTACCATTAAAGTCCTTGTGCAATCCGATAGAAATACACTCACCTTTTTTCAATTTAGCCAACTCTTCTAACCAGGCTTTTTTATTCGAACCAGGTATGGCTTGCTCAAGCAACTTAGCGTAACTTTGAATCTCAGTTTCTGCTGGTGCAAAGAATAATTTGTGCGATGCTTGAAACAACCTATCTTGCTCTTCCTTAGCCATCATACTTAAAGTTTGGGTAGCCAGAATAAGAGAAAAACCGTACTTCCTACCTTCAGTAAGCATCTTACCTAACGGACTCTCTAACCTATGATCGAGATTTTGAACTTCATCTAATACTATTGGTAAAGGCCTATTCTTTTGACCATAGCTACAGGCAAACGCATATAAGTCCCACAAAGTAAACTCTGTGGCCAACTGCATAATATCTCGAGAAAGTGAAGCTAGCTGAACAATATTAACTTTAGATTTCGCGTCTTTGAAAATACGATGCCAACCTTGACTGTTAGAATTGTCAAACAATTTTGACTTCACCATTGGAGACAGCTTGTTTGCTAATGCTTCTCCAATTTTTCCTTCTTCCCGAAGGTCATCGAGCATGCATGAAAAGTCATAGTTTGCTCCATGCCTACTTACGCCATCTTCAATAACATTTATTAATGTTGCTAATTGCTGCTCTCCTATTGAAGAATAAACTTGGTTAAATACTGAAGCTATTCGAGCAGCAACAACATGACCTTTCTCTTCTAATGTCACTCCACCAAAATCTTGCTTTTGCTTCCTAAATGGAGATATACCCATTGGCTGCTGAGCTAAAAAGTGAGATTCAGGGTTCAGTGTGCTGTTAAACTCATGTTCTAGATGATTAGGAAGAAAGCCATTAGTGTAATCGATTACCAATGAATTATACTGGGTCTTGGCCATCTCCATTAAAATCCCTTGAATACAGTATGTTTTACCTTGCCCCGATCTACCGAAAACAATTAGATGTCTATTAGCTAACTGCTTATTTCCATATTCCCAATAAATATTTTCAGAAGTATCCAGCGATTGACCAATTAATACCCTACAACTCTCAATCATATCTAGTGATGCATTTGCACTTTGGTCCGCTCCACAATCATCGATCTTATTTGTTTGTTCCATACTCTCAACACTTTCTTTTCGTTGAGTTAGTTCTCCAGCTCTTTTAGCAGAGACTTGATTTATACATCGTTTAATAACGTGATCGTGAACACAGATTTTTTCTTTTAGTAGCTCAATAGCTTGTAGATTACTAGCCGCCCCATCAAGAGCTTCGCGACAAAACTCGGCCAGACCGGAACCTACTATTTCATTTTTAGATACTAGATTTTGAACAAAGTAAAGTTTCAATCCAACATCTTCACCATGAATTCTAAGTAAAGAGAGATATAAATACTTATTCAACTCTAAAGCTAATTTCCGGTTAATAAATGTCTGCAAACTCTCTCCTTCTACTATTCGATGCTCTCTTTGCAAGAAAATTTTAGCTTGTTCCATTATTCGTTCAACATCTAATTTTTTAAACGCATTCTTAACATGTGCAAAATGCTTTTCATCGACGCGAACAATTATTCCTTCAGCAAGTAGTTTGTCTATATAAAATGCAGCGTGACCAAGTGACTTACTTCTTATCTTATTTGCAACTTTGTTTTTACTGAGTGGTAACAATGAATTCTTGAATAGATCTGCAAGAACTGATTTCTGTGACGCAAGATTAAAATTGCTATTTAAACTAACCGTATCGGCATTAGACTTTCCTTTAAAAAAGATGCCGTTCGTTTCCCCGTATGTTCTAACCACATATCGTACTTCGAAGTAGTCTAGTGCGAATTTATATTGGTCATAAATATCAACAGCCAAGTTTACTGAGTCTCGATTTTCATACGCATATTCTTGAAGCTTCCCTTTGACAACTTCTAATACATATTGAATATCCTGATCGTTCAAGTCTAAATAGCATAGATGTCGATAGGAACCTCTACCGTTCTGATAAATATATTCCCTGTCGCAAGCTGTCATCAATGAAGCTTCTAAACGTTCAGTAGAGACAACAGCAGTACAAATCTTTTTCTCAATTGCTCTTTTTTGAATGTTCGCCCACGACTCTCCAAGAGGAAACTCAAGAAGTGTATTCGTAATTGCTTCAACCTTCGGTAATTTTAATGGACTGACTAATTCTTCTTCAAACTTCAAGTCCCCCTCTGACTTCCAACAAAGGACCTGATTTTCTGCTACAGCAATTTCAATATTTAAGTTTTCATGTAAAAACCAAGTGAGATCTTCTAGACTACAAGGAGACTTATGAGAAATCCAAAATTCATTAAAGATATCTCTAGATATTTCGGGTGATGTAATTCGGCGTATTTCATTCTCACCCAGACCACAACAGAGTTCAAGAAACAGATAGAACTGTTTGTCAGCAAAAAACTTTTTTCTCAAATTTGAAAATAAGGGCTCCCGCAATTCACTTAAGTTTGCTTGGGTGAGAGCCTTCACAACGTTCTGAGAAACAGTTAGATAAGCGAGAAAGTTCTGCTTTGCCTTTTTCTCTATCTGCCTTATTCGTTCTCTAGTAATATCATAATCTTGGCCAATTTCTTCAAGAGTGCAGCTTTCGCAACCAAGACCGAGTCTACGAATGAATATTGTCTTTTCTCTTTCGCTAGAATTAGCCAAATAGTTATCTAAACTATTAGCCAATTCTCGCTCTAGTTCAGGTAAAGAAATATCGATATCTTCTATAATTTGCTTATCTTGAGAGGTCGTAGAAATTGAAAAGGCATTATTTTCTAGATGTTCTCTAAACTTCTCAAATTTTGCTAACTTAGCACGTCCAAACCCATCCTGAGCAAGAAGGTCGTACTCATCCAGAGATACTACTTTGGAAACACTTATCTCATCTCCAAATGCACTACGAATAAACTTTGATAGCGCTTGAAACTCTTGTGTTATGAATAAGTCCTTTAGTAAAACACCATTCTTATTTTTAAGTACTAAGTTATCTTTAACAGGCTTTAAATTGCTTACGGACTGATGTGTTAGCCATTCTTTTAATCTAAAGAAATCTAACAGTAGTTTTCCATCATTACCTATTATTCTTTTTATATTTCCCTCACTTAAAGCTAATATATATTCTTTGGAGACTTTGTGAGTTATCTTAGACAACAATAAACGAATAAACTCATCGAATTCTTTAGGATGTTCAAAAGGTGAACTGTCAAGCGCTCTGTTCTCGAGAACTGATTCTGATTGTTCCGGCTCAACATTTTGCTCTATAGTTTGATCTAATCTTTTTTCAACTGGCTCATCACCAATATGCTCGATGTCTAAGTTTTCAAACTCTAAGGCTTTTCCATTCGTGTTGGTTAGAATATATGGAGCTAACTCTGGTCTATCAGTTGTATTAGTTAACTTTTCCGAAAGTGTTTTTAGATCCTGACTTTGCAGAGCTTTCATAAGACCGAAAGGTACTTCTATAGTTAGGATGTTTGAATTTCCGTCAACATTTACACTTAAACGTGATGTTTCTTTACTGTTATTAAAGGCGATAACTATTCCTAAGACATAGTTTTCCAGAGCCAAAACATCATAAGTTCCTTGCTGATAAAATTCTCTTTCTTCTACAAGACGGTCGAAATATCCTTCAGGAAACACTTTGTATAGCTTAAATCGCTCGACTTGAGACATTACGTGTTGAATAAATAGCGATCTATATAGCTGTCCTTTAAAACAGTCTGAAGTCAGGAGGTGCCCCATATGATTGGATAGTTCATATGCTTGCTTTATTGCTTTGGAAAAGTCATTTCCCTTCTCCCTTGTCTTCACTTCCAATGGAAGCAAATACATTGCCCCATCTTTAACCCCCACAAAAAGTAAATCATCGCTCATTGCACCTACTTTTTTGTTTTGTAAACGCACTGAAAAGTCAGATTCTTTTATCTTGAGACCAACGTTTCCTGTAACCCGGATGAGTTCTGCGATTGATAATGGTACCCATATAATATCGCTCTTTAGAAAGAAGCTTGCCAATAATTTATAAGCTGCGACTATGCCTTGTTTCTCTTTGAGATGCTTTTCATTAGCTTTGGACTGCGGCTTACCTGCTGCTTTAATAATGTCTAAGAGCCACTGCCCACTCACGGCATTAAAGGAATTGATTAACTCATCGGCGCTCTCCTTTAAAAGTCCTCTATACAATGAGATACGCGACGAGACCGTTATCGCATCATAGGCGACAGAGTTAGTATACTGGTCAGAATAATGAACCAAAATCGTATTCTTATCATCAAAGAAATCTAAAGTAACTTTTGGATCAATTACACATGTCCAAATACTATTGTCGTAAGAGATTTTAAGTTGTTCTTTAAAGCTGTCTTTTACGGCAAGAACAGGTACCACTCCCTTAATATATGATGCTGAAGCATCCTTCATCGGCTTTAAAAGAGAGTTATATTTTTCAGCAATATTGATCAAGTAATTCTTATCATTGATTCCTTTTAGCCCAAATCCAGTATAATAGTTATTATTTTCTAGATAGGATGCTTCACCAGCAATCAACCCCTGACAGGATAGGCCAGACTTAGCATTGAGAACTTGTTTATCTTTTATTTCAACTTTCTCATTATTCTTAAAGAAAGATATATGTGCATAATTGTTTCTTAGAGGACCAGTCGACTTGCTATAAGTCAACTTTTCTCGAAGAATTGCCAAAAGCTCATCAGTTATGTCAGTTTTTTCTCTTTCGCTATTTCGGATTAACCTTCTTTGTGTGCTAAGGTCTCTTGCCTCGGCAAAATTATCAAAATAGCTTTCGTGCAATCGATCATCACATAAATGCACATGTATACGCATAGCTTTGTTCTTTTGCTTTCTAAAGTAAGCTACAACACCCTCGAATATAAACTTGTTTGATTGATTATGAATAGAGTTTATAACCAATGGAGACGCTTTGTTATCTCGAAACAACATTTCAAAACAACTTAAAAAGTCATTTATTTTTTCATAAACAAGCTTGGCTACAAAACTTAGGTTGCTTTTCTTTTGAGGAACGATTTGAAGCCATAATCTATTTTGAGGATGAGCTATGCTAAATGCATAGTCGAAATTATTATCGTATATTATTGGCAATAAACCAGCAGGATTTAGCTTATCCAGCGTAGTTCCTGGCAACTCATCTATAGAACTTTCACTTTTTTCTAATTTCATTACCAATTGATGTGCGTATGCTAATGAAATTGGGTGATAGGGAGTCAACCAATCAGTCGGTTGCTCTCCTTTGTCAAAAGAGCCGTAAAAGACTCCAACTTTAAGTAAGTTCTTATGCCTTTCACTTAGAGAGCCATCAGGAATACTCTCTAGTTCTTTTACAAAAGAACCAAGCAAACTGTTTACAATATTCTTAAGATTTGTTGGCCAATTTGTTAATGATATAATGGTTTCATTAGTCCTAAGCCAATTTAAAAGTTCTCTGTAAGCGTTTGCTACAGAGGGAAAGTCTGTAGAAATATCCTGAAGCGAAATTTCCGCTCCCGCAAACTCATCAATGAATAGAATTTCGTCATTAACAAATTTTTTCTCTACGCGACAGAGAACTTTAGCTCCTACCGACAACTCCTTTTCTTTTCCCGAAACTATAGCCCTTTGAGTATTTCCGTTGTATTTCGCAATATCTTCGCTAGTATGAATATCTTTGGTTCTATTTTTATCCAATATACTAGGCAATTTAATAGCATCTAGCGTAACTTTACCTACAACTCGAATAGGTAAAGAATCACTTAAGTACTTTAAAACAACTTTTGATGCAACCTCTGTTTTAAGATAAGGACCAAAATTTATAGAGCCATACTCTGATAAGTTAACCACTAGATTATCACTATCAACAACTAGTTCGTTATTGACTTCTGGTTTTAACAGAATTGGGGCTGTCACATTTTCAAGTAGCACCTGGCCTTTATTACGTTTAAAATCAACCGTTAGCTTTTCAAAAACTCGATTTAGTGAAAATGATTCTTTCTGAACCAGTAGACAATTGAATTGATAATTTTCTGCGCTGCTTGGTCTGTTCAACTTAAATTGGAAAAGTTTTGCTGTTCCATCAAAGTTAACCTGGGTGGTTATAACACTTTGGTTCTCATGATTACTGACCTTAAGTCTTACGTGATGCTTTTGATAATCACCTAAAACTCTTATCTGTTCGGAATTTAAATGAGGGTCACCCTTATCAAGTCTAAACTTTAGCTCCAACGGTCCCTTATCAACTTCAATAAGTACGGTTACCCTTTTGTATTTTGCTCCAGAAGTTCCCTCACGCTTATACAGAGATTGCTTGATTCCATCTACTTCAATAGAATTTAAATCGAGTTTTCTCTTCTTATTCTTTTCAAGCTCATCCTCTACAGCTCTATAATCAAGTTGTTTCCAGTTTTCCTTATTTTTAGCTGTAAAATTATTCTTAATAAATTTTTCACCAAACCCTACACTTTCAAGCCTCTCAATGAGTTCTCGTTCATTATCAGAAAATGAAGATACTAGACTATTTATTTTGGAGTGCAAATAAGAGTTTGATTTCACATCTCCAAGGATTTCTCTTTTATTTTCAATATCAAAGAGCCTTCGATCTTGAAACAAACCTTGTTTTGAAAAATCAACAGTTTTACCAACAACGGATTCATACAAAGAAATAAAACCAAACACACTTAAGTTTTGCTCAACTACATCTTCACGTTGCTTCTCATTCAAAACCTGCATTAATTGAGGATATGGATGATCTTGCGAAAGTCTAGTTAACTTCTCATATACATATTCAGGTGTAAAGACTTGACCATTAGAACTCAAGCTCTGACAACTAGTCAGTATCGTATCTAGTGAGCTATTATGAATAACAAAAAGCACAGCTCGTTCAATATCATTAAGGGCATCTCGGACATTCGCTATGAAGTCTTCATTGTATGTGTCGCGCGCATCTACACCATTTTGATGCAACATAACCAGTACTTTAATGCTACTGTTTGTTTCTACGTAATGAACATCTACTTCATCTACTTTGACTGTTTTAAATCCTTTATTGTATGCATTAAAAGCACTGTATAAACGCTTAGATTGTTCTGGATCAGAGCAAATGTAGTGAAATTTTGTTTCTTGAAGATTGCTTTCATCAATACGCTCACAAAACAGAGACACCAAGAACTGCTCAAATGGTACTTTTGACATAAACTGCATCTCCGCTATCACTTAACTTTTCAATATTCCCAATATTTTCATAAACTTTGAGAAGAGCATTCCGAGATTTTAAATCAAAGTAAATTCCTCTTTCTCTAAAACCTTCGATGACATCGTCAATCAGCAACTTTTGGCGAGTTCCAATAATCAAGTTAGAAATCAAAAGAATACTCTTAGTGCTCAACTGGAAGTACCAACCTCCTGCCGCTTTTCTATTGGACTTGAAGTTTACGGCAAACCCATTTTTAAACGTGGTAAATACTTTATCGTTAGCATCCGATCTAGAAGACGTTCGGCTGGATTTTTTAAACAGCTGCCTATGATAGTAAAGCCCATCATTTATAGCTTCTTCAACAGAACTCTTATTACCTGAAAAGGTGATGCCAAACTGGTTACATATCAATTGATTTAGCGTATTGATATCTTGTGTATGGTGATTGTCTACGTGTCTTTCTGAGAGCATCCATATAGGCAAATCGGAGAGTAACTCCAAATAACCTAAATGAGAGAATATGTCTAAACCAAATCCATTGTGATTAGATAGTATTTTATCATACCCCTTTATATTGCACTCATGGCGTTCTTTGCTGGCTTTTTCCGTTTCTAAAATAAAGAACAGTTCCTGACTTTTAGGTTCATTAAACCTCTCATTCACAATACCAAGATGCAGAGATAGCTGGGTTAAATATAAAAAAGAATAAAGCTCAACAAAATGGTCAAATTCATCGTACAACCAAGCCGTTTTTGAGGATAATGTCTGAAAATCCTTTTTTAATAGACGAGCTAAGAACGGCAAATATACAGAAGCGTTGATTGGTGTTGAGGAAGTAATACATTGCTTCTTAATACTCGTATTAATGATGCCTTCCACAAAATTCGTTCCAGCAAACACGATATCTAACGGTTTAAAATCAGCAAGCATTGAACCAAAAACAGATACCATAGTTTTCGTTCTTGCTTTAGGTTTATCGTCGCATATTAGGTTTAAGTAAGGAGAAAAAGAAGATAAAGTGGACTCATGTAAGTAAACGCTTTGGACTAAATTTTCTAGCTCTTTAGTTTCTCGTTTCGATGAAATATCATCAATTATTTTTTCAAAAAGTTGAGAAGAGCTGGTAAATTCACATTTCAATCCGAGAAGTTTCTCGTAGATACTTTTGCGAACAAAAGACCAATTTAAACCTTGCTCCCTCATCATATTAGGCCCTATCGGAAGATATCTAGAAGCATCATTGCTATAACTTTTATTCGCGCTAAAGCTTTCAATAGACTCCTTTAGTTTAGTTAACACTGCAAGCTCCTTTTAATGTATATCCTCGACGTCTTTTTTTTACCTCTGCGAAATACATGTCTAAATTGTCTTTTCTATAAACTTTTATCTCTTCGGATTTTGATGTAGCTGAGATAATATCGCGAATAAATTCATCTAGCTTCGCATATTCATTGAGTAGATTTCTGTTTGGTAAAAAGCCCGAACCGATTTTTTCTACTAATGAAAGCAGTTTAATATCTAAATCTAAAATAACTTCTTTGTCTTCATTTACTATAAAAGGAACTCTGATAGATTCAGGAGCAATATTAGACATCTGCTCTATCTTTTCGAAGTCAAGGGCAATATCAACTTTATTACAAATAAAGAAATCTCTAACGTCCCGGCTCAATACATAACCATTTAGATCAAGTGATATCGCTCGATTAATATATTTTATCACTGCTCTGAGGAAATCATCCTCCAGTACCGAGATTAGCTTATCTTCATCTTGCTCGTGGATTTGAGATTTATTAAAAATTTGATGTAACTCTAAGTAAACTTTATAAATCGTAGTAGATGGAATTCTAGATAAATAGCTTCCTGGAAATTTAGACTTTATAGTTTCAGAAAGAATACTTGCCAGTCTTATAGCCCCATATCTTGATAATTTTACGCCAGCGAAATCATCAAGATATTTAGCACACGCGATTGATTCTTGATCAAGAGTATTGGTCGCGTTTGCCAGTAGATATTCGTCTAACTCTTCGCTTCGTCTTTTTATAGGATCATGTGAAAGTATCTTTGCAGAAATATCATTATCCATCGACGAAAATAGATTACCTATTAATCCGTCGGAGCTGTCTGAGACAATCAATTTATAGATAAAATCTACAAAAGTTCGAGGAACCAAAAACTGCTCATCGTACAACCTAATCAATCCCAATAACTCAATAATGCCTTGTTGAATTCTTTCATCACTTAAAAGTTTATAATTCTTAGCCACAAGTAGACCTTGGTATTGATCGACTTTATAGGCATTCCAGAAAGGATTTTCATTGTCAGCTCTAGTTAAATTTGCTAAGAAACTGGTAACAAAATTAGAGGATATTTGTCTTGAATCAAAATCTAATCGAGGATAACTTTCAAAATCAAAGAATGTAGCGTTGCCTGACTTAAATCTTTTAACATGTCTATTAAGAAGAAAATCCGCCAATAAAACTTTAATTTGCTTATGCCTGTCAGCTCCAAACTTTAAGAATTTTTGCATCATACCAATGTTGATGCCGATAGCTAATGTAAAATTCCCACATACATATTCGTCAAACAAACGATCTAAAAAGTCAACAGCAGAGCCATGTTGCGTTTTGCTATGAGTTGCATCAAGATGGAATTTGATATCACTATAATCGGGATTACGGCACAAACGAGTAAGAATTTCAGATTTTCCATCACCTGAGCTCCCGCAAAGAAAAAGTAAATCTCCGTTCTCGGCTAGTTTTAATCCAGCCTCGAATTCGATATCTATATCAGACTCAACATAAAGATAATCTTTTGCTTTAAGCTGATAATCAGATTGACCAATCCTTAAGGTCGACACAGAATATGGCGAAGATTTAGAAAGAATACCTAATTCTTTCCTAAGGCTCATTTTGTACCTCCTGTAAAATGGAAGTTATAGTTATTGACATTTAACTTCCAAAAAATATAAAATAGACTTCCAAAATAAAAATCTCTCTAAAAATGAATAGCGAATACGAAAACACATTTCCAGTAGTCAGAGGTATACAGGCAGGTAGGCCTTGCTATATTGCAATGTGTCCTATGCGTCTCATTCCCAGACTGTTCATTTTTAACGAAGACCAAGTACCACCTGAGCTTCGGGCGCAACGCACCATTAACACGGCTCGCGTGCCTGAAATATCAAACTATCTGGTAGATAACTCCAGAGATTACACTTTGTCTTCTATAACTGCCTCCATAAATACCAAAGTCACTTTTGAGCCTTTGTCTGATACTGGCCATGGCCAAAACATGGGAGTATTAAAAGTCCCAATGGATGCTCAAATTTTAATCAATGACGGCCAACACCGACGCAAAGCCATCGAAGAAGCCATCAAAGAAAACCCTGAACTTGGTCACGATCATATTTCAGTCTTATTTTTTATCGATGAAGGCTTGGTTCGAAGCCAACAAATGTTCGCCGATTTAAACAAACACGCAGTCCGTCCAAGCGATTCAATATCGACTCTCTATGATCATCGAGATGCCGTCGCCGATCTTGCCCGTTTTGTACAAAAAAAAGTCAGAATTTTTAGTCGGCTAACCGAATTAGAGAAATCTAGCATATCTAATCGAAGTACGAAACTGTTTACTTTGAGCGCGATCAAAAATGCTACAAAAGCTTTACTCTCAGTCGCTAAAAATCAGCCCATAGAACAATCTCAAAAAGAGTTGGCCGCAGAGTATTGGAATGAAGTTGCAGCCAACATGCCTGATTGGCAAGAAGCATTGAATAAGACAGTAGCAACCTCACACTTAAGAGAACAATATGTTCATGCACACGGAGTTATGCTACAAGCCATGGGAAACATTGGCGCAGATTTATTAACCATGCCGAAAACAAAATGGAAAAAAGCTTTAAAGAAACTTGCCAAAATTGATTGGTCTAGAGCTAACGTTGATTGGGCTGACCGAGCGATGAATCATGGTACAATCAGCAAAGCAAGAAACAACGTATTCCTCACAGGAAATTACATAAAACAAAGCATTGGGGTATCACTTAACCCCACTGAAAAAGAAGTCGAAAAGCAGTATAAACGATGAGTAAACGCAATTTTTTATACGCCACTCATAAAGAGATGATTGGCGATATTTCGCTTGCTGGAAAACCACTCAAAGAATTAGTGGAAGAAATTCAGCACACTTACCTGGGGGACGAGCGACCTTGGATTATTGGCTTTAGCGGTGGTAAAGATTCAACTTGTATTCTGTCGCTTATTTACTATGCAATTAAGTCTCTTAATAAAGACTTGCGAGCAAAGAAACCAATCTACATTGTAAGCTCAGATACACTCGTCGAAACCCCAGTCGTTGTCGATCAAATAAACAACATCTTGGCCGCTGTTGAGAAGCAAGGCAAGAAAGATGGGCTAAGTATTACAGGTCATCCGGTTCATCCAAATCAACATGAAACTTTCTGGGTAAATCTCCTTGGCAAAGGATATCCCGCACCGCAACAAAAGTTTCGCTGGTGTACTGAGCGAATGAAGATAGACCCGGTGAGTAATTTTATTAAAAACACTGCAGCAAAATCTGGTGAGGTCATCTTAGCCCTTGGTTCAAGAAGCAAGGAAAGCGCATCACGCTCCCAGGTAATTTCAAAACACCGAATTAAAGGAACATCTTTAGGTCGTCACTCAACTCTTTCCAATGCTTTTACTTACATGCCAATTGTTGATTGGGACGCTGATGAGGTTTGGGAATACTTATTAAGTGCACCCTGTCCTTGGGGGGGGGATAACTACGACTTGTTTGATTTATATAAAGGCTCAAATCAAGGTGAATGTCCTCTAGTTATCGATAAAAGTACACCTTCTTGTGGTAACTCTCGTTTTGGTTGTTGGACCTGTACCGTCGTAACCAAAGATCGAGCGCTTGAAGGCTTAATTGATTCCGGCGAAGTTTGGATGAAAGCCCTTCTTGACTTTAGAAACAAGATATATAAATCAACTAATCCTGCAGTAAAGAAACAGTATAGAAACTGGAAACGACGTACTGGGCGAGTTAGTTATATCTCTGGTCATGATATTAATGATGACGATAATGACGAAATAAAACATATTCCTGGGCCTTATTGGTTACGAGTGCGCAAAGAGTGGCTGGAAGAGTTGCTTACTATTGAAAAAAAACTTAACGAGCAAGGTCATAAAATTGAATTGATTAAACGCTATGAGATCGAAGCGATTCGGCAAGAATGGCTTAGAGATCCTAATGAACCGGACTGGGAAGACTCTCTCCCAAAACTATTCCATGAAGTTTATCCTGATGAGCATGTTGATTGGGTTGAAAATGATGCCGGTGTATTTACGGCACACGATAACCAATTACTTGAGGAACTAAGTAACGAGCACGGAGTACCATCTGAGTTGATATTAAAATTACTGGAAGAAGAAATTCATGTTACTGGTTTAGGGAATCGCCGGGGGATTTTGAAAAAACTAGAAAGCGTATTAAAACGTGACTGGGAATCTTTAGATAAAGTTAATAAGCGAAACCAAGTGACAAAGAAACAAGATTTGTATAAAGAACAAATTGATGTCACCAAGAAAGACTACGAAGAAGCTTGTCGTTGGTCAGAATTGGATTAGCATTTTCTCAGTAAAATAAAGTTAGGTGTTTTAAAAGAGCTAAAGTAATAAAATGATAATTGAATCATTAAAAATAAATAATTACCGTGTGTTTGCAGGGGAACACGACTTCGATCTTAGTCCTCGCGTTAAATATGGAGTTAAAAGGCCTATTATCCTTTTTGGTGGATTAAATGGCGCAGGAAAAACCTCGATCTTGTCTGCAATAAGATTAGCTTTATATGGCAAGCAATCTTTAGGATTAGGAATTACCCAAAAGGCCTATGAGGAACACTTATCAAGTCAGATCCATCGTTCTGCTAATATGCCAGTTAATACTAATCATGCATCTGTCAGATTATGTTTTACTTATGCAAAATTAGGCGAACGATTCGCTTATAAAATCACTCGGAATTGGACCAGAAATGGAAAGAACATTAAAGAATCTATATCGATCTCAGAAAATGATAAGCCATTGGACAATTTAAGTCACGAACAATGCCAAGGATTTCTTAATGAACTAATCCCTATAGGATTATCTAATTTATTTTTCTTTGATGGTGAAAAGATTGCAGAACTTGCAGAAGATACGAAAGGTGACGCTCTTGGTTACGCCATTAAGCGGTTAATCGGTTTAGATTTATTTGATGTATTGAGTAACGACTTAGGTATTGTAATAAGGAATAACCAATCAGAACTCGCTCCAAAAGACAAATCAAAGAAAATTAAAGCGCTTGAAAAAGAACTACAGGCTCTTGAGAATAATATTTTAAAGAATAGTGACGAATATAATGCCACACGTTCCAACAGGGAAATCTGCAAATCCGAACTAGAAAAAGCAGAAAATGAATTCCGTGCTAAAGGTGGAGCGTGGGCTGATAGTTACGAAGATGAAAAGCAAAAGCTAAATCAGTTAATTGGTGAAAAAAAGGCATTAGAGGCTTCAATTCGTGAACAACTTTCTGGCGATTTCCCTTTTGGATTAACCCCTAACTACAACAAGCAAATAAAAGATGTTCTACTCAAAGAAAAAAATGAAAGTAGTAAAAAGCAGGTTGCAAGTTTTGTTGATGATAATAAAAAAGCCTTATTGAAGCTTTTTTCAAATAAAAAGCTTACCAAAGCAAGCTCAGAAAAGTTTTTAGAAGCACTTTCAGGTTATGTGGTATCTGAATCATCCGAAAAATTACTACATAACTTGTCTGATGCTGCCTACTACCAAATTATCAACAAACTTAACTCTGCGGAAGAAAATTATCAGCAAACATATAAAAACCTAGCTTCATTAAATAGACTAAATGAACAGTCTGATCAAATTGGTGAAAATTTAGCGAGAGCTCCATCGATGGACTCCATTCAAAGAGATTTTGATACCATTACTGAGTTAAGAACTGAAGAATCAAAGTTAAAAGTTAAAGTTGTTAGTATTGCTGAGAAACAAAAACAACTAGTTCAGAAAAAGCTCACCTTATTAAGAATGCTGGACGAATTGACTGAGAAAGGCTTTACAAGTGAACAACAAGACCGCTCTACTGAATTGGCAATAAGAGCTCGTGGACTGCTTAAGAATTTTGGCTCGAAAATGGCAAAATCAAAGGTTGAAGATCTCGAGAATGAATTCATTAAGTCTTTTGAAAGATTGGCTAGAAAAGATGACATACAGCTTAAAGCAAAAATTAACCCTCAGACGTTTGCGGTAGAAATTATTCGAGACGATAACCATTTAGTCGATAAGAATGAGTTGTCTGCTGGTGAAAAACAAATTTACGCGATATCTATACTTGAAGCACTTGCTCGTACATCTGGTAGAAAACTACCTATCATCATAGACACTCCACTTGGTCGACTCGATTCAAAGCACAGAACTAAATTGGTTAAAAACTATTTCCCAAATGCTAGTCACCAAGTGATTATTTTATCTACTGATACAGAAGTTGATGAAGCTTTTTATAAAGATTTAAGCAAACATATATCTCATGCCTACCGTCTTGAGTATGATCCAAAAACTGCAAGCACTCAAGAAATTGAAGGTTACTTTTGGCGAAACAAAGAATTGTTTAAGGAAGTCGTATAATGCTACCCTCGTCAATTAAAGTATCAAAGCGAGCAGAGCAAAAACTCAAACTTCTCGCAGGCTATACCGGCTTGAACCGTAACGCTATCGCTCGAATTGCGATAATGCTAGCGATTAAAGAAGACGGGAATCTGGCAAACGCAGGCGTTGCAGATAATCAAGGTCAGGAATTCAATCAATACTTATTATTTGGGGAGCACTCCGATGTATACGACGTGTTTATCAATCAATATATCCAAGATAAAGAAATCAAACTTTCAATCAAACAAGCAATAGTCGCAATGATTGAAGTTGGACTCTTTAAAATGGGACATATTCGTAACCTTGGGGATGTTCAATCTATTTGCTGATTAAGTTTACAATTTAAGTGGAAGTTAAACTTTATTTCACAATGTAACGATGCTTTTTTAATATTAGCGAAAAAACTGTCTGCAAACATTTATGCTTTAGCACTAAAATTAAGACCTCAATGTTCGCGAATAAAGACGTATCTTACCTGAGAGCTTTGAGAAGCAATGTAGCTTTTTTTAGCATGTGGCACCCTTCAACTTCTTCTGCAGGCGGCGAATTTTGGCTTTATCGGCTGATATTTTTTTGATGCTTCACTGTATCAGGACTCTAGCGCTTAATCCAAGCACTGGAACTATGGGACGTTGTGCCAGTCTTTATGTAACTGCAACAACACGGTGTTCAGCTATAGTGACTTTCTTATCAACCTCGATTTTAAACTGTGGGATATCGGTTACAGCTCATAGCCTCCCTCTATGTGTTAGTTTATCTTAATGAAAGGTATCTGCCTGAGTAGTGGTAATTCGATACAACGGCCATAATTCAATCAACCCAAGTCTCAATTGGAGATAATTTCAATTCACTCTCTTCGATTGTAGAAATTTATTATCGTTGATTTAACATACCGTATTACTATTTTTGCACAACATCACTCGTTTTACGTGTAGATTCTAAAAATATTATATATCGAAAAAAGGAAGTGCATCTAACTCTGAGATACAGCCCTTTCAAATTATTTTTTAGATTGTCAATCGGTGAAATTTGTTCTACTCTTTTTTGTTGTTAGGAAATCATACACCTGACTAATTCATAAAACACATTTAGTAGGGAGAGTCACAGTGACAGCGGAATTAAAACTAGATGTTGTCCGAGAAAGCGATTTTGTTATTGAGGAGTCCGATAAAACCGTTTTTATCACAGGCACTAACTTTACATTACCTCCATTTGATGCAAACCAATGGAGTAATAAAAGTTTATTCATTCAAGCTTACGATCTTAAGCTTTCTACAGACATAATTACACCATCAAAACAAATCCTCATTACAACTCGATACTTGAGAAATGAAGCTAATGTCACACTGTCAGTTTCGGGTAAAGACGGTGCTCCTTATCCTACTCCTGCAAATAACGGCCGAGGCGTAGGGGCTGCGGGATCAAACGGTTTAAAAGGTAGAACAGGAGATAACGCAGGTAACATCAAAATATGTGCAGCCGAATATATTGGCCCTGGTGTGTTACTTCTTGCGAATGGAGGTAATGGAAGTGTAGGGCAAAAGGGTGGAAATGGCCAGCAAGGAGCAAATGGAGCTAATGCTCCAGACAGGAGCGGCCGAGATGATGGAGGAGGCATAAGAGGAGGAAATGGCCAACGAGGCGGTAGTGCTGGCCGAGGTGGTGCCGGTGGTGACGGTGGTAATGGAGGTAGTGTCACATTGATATTAAAAAGCTCAGATCAAAAAGAATTATTTACTATCGAAACAAAGGCTGGTAAAGCAGGTGAGCCAGGTTCAAACGGCCTGGCTGGTCCAGGAGGTAATGGTGGCCGCGGTGGTCGCGGACTCCATTGTGAATGGGAAGGACCTATTCGTGATTTCTAATGTGGAGGGATAAATAATGCCAACATGGTGCCATCAAACAGGTAGAGGACCTAACGGTCATCCAGGGTCTCCCGGTTCAGTACCGGCAAGAAATACAGCAGGAGTCTCAGGACATGTAGGAAACGTTGAGTTTCCTGAGTTTTCAGCAGATTCGTTTGCGTCAAGTTACGATTTTAGTTTTCTAAACATGGTAATGCATGAATCGGAATTGCTTTATCTAAATGATAATATCAAAGAGGCAGCTGTTAGATTACTTTGGTTATTAGACTTGCTGGAAAATGCTACAAACTTTAAGCAGGAAACGGCTGATATACTAATGCCTGGACAGCCTTCGACTGATCAATCCATCCAAAACAACCTGCTTTCAAAACGAATAAAGATATTACTTACACAATTATCGCAGGGATTAGGGTATTATGGTCATCCCAAAAATTTTGTTCCTCTAACATCGATTACGGTATATGAAGAAAACATAGAAACTCTCCTACCAATTGCTAACGATATTGAAAAAGCTTTCGCTAAATATTACGACAAACAGCAATCCGATATTGAAAAACGTAAAGCCATAGCAGTGGCAATATCATCATTGGAACTAAAAACCAATGGTTTGCAACAACAATCAGCACAGCTTATAAAAGAAATAGCAGTTTCTCGCGATCAAGTCAGTGACCTACTAACAGAACAACTTGTGCTTAAGCGAAGAGTTGATGCTGCCAGGGAAGCATTTAAAGAAGCTGTATCTAGAGAAGCTGCGTGCGGGTTTACTGATGTATTAAAAGCAGCGGGTGCCATTGCCGCCATTGCGTCAGGGTTTGGTTCAGTGGTAGCAGGAGTAGCAGCATTAGGAGAAGTTGGCAGTATGATGGAAGCTTCTAAATCGCTTAAAGACTGGAAAAAAACAGGCGAGTACATAGTTAAACATGGGAAAGTAGTGTCTGGAGGAATTGATAAAATATCTTCGGGCTATAACGATATTAAAGGAGTGTTAGAGGAAGAACGAGATGCTGCCAAGCTAATCATGGCGGAAGAAGAATTTGAAGAAGCTGTGAAGAAATTTGAGCATATTGAAGAAGCTCGCGAGTACCGAAAGTTAATGCGGCAATACCTTGCTAATATTCGACTTCGTAATGAGAAAATTTTGGAAATAGATTCTAAAATCACACGCGTTTACGAGATTGAGTCAGAAATGAGTGGACTTGAGTTTGAGTTAACAGCTACTAAATCACGTCATCTTGAAGTATTTAACCCTAGACTAGCAGAGCATTATATTTTCTTTGACCGCGCGCTAGCAAGGGCGAAAAGTGAGCTTATCAGGGCCATAGTTATGGCGCACAAAGCACTTGCCTACTGGTCACTCAATAGAAATGTATTGCCAACCAATTTATATGATAGATCAGTTGATCAAATAAAAAGCTATTATTCAGACTTCAAAGCAACACGGCTTCGACTAATGGAAGAACGTAATGCCTCTCCAGGACCTCTCGAGGTTCGCCATATAATAATAGATAAAGAAGAAGATCCTGACTTATTTGCAACTTTCATTGAGACTGGACGTTTCACTTTTAAATTGGATGAAATGTCGTCAGAATTTAGATTTTATTCTAATGTATTAGTGAATCAAGCGAATGTCAGTATTGAATTAACTGGTGCCAATAATTCAAGGAAAACAGTGTTCCTTAGACATCATGGAGATCCAGTTTTTGTCGATAATTTAGGTGATAACCACTCATTTTCTCATAGGCCGCGTTTGAGGCTCGGAACTCTTGACCGAGAAAATAATCAAACGAACATAAAATTGGGAGGTTCTGATAGCTATGCCTTTTTAAGTCCCTTGGCTTCTTGGTCTGTTATGATGGAGTTTGAAACACTGAATGGGGAGTTGCTGGAAGGTGATGACGAAGTTCTTGAACGAAAAAAGGTTACTAGAATTAATATCTTATTTAAAGGGGTTGGTGACGCTCGTTATGATGGATACTGATAAATAAAAATACTCAAGTGTACCTTGAAGTTAAGGGGATTTATTTACACTCATAATTTGAGATGGTTAAAATTCGATCTTGTTGATTTTAAATCAAATCTAGATATCCTCTGACATTATCGAATACGTTCTCTAAATGAGTTATATTAAGGTGCGTTAATCAGCTATTATCTTTGGGTTAATGATCTAAGTGCGTAGAACAAAACTACTTATTTTGAAAAGTTCTCTTTAAAACTCAAAGTTCATAAATAATCAAAATGAGAATATGTGAGATAGATAGTAAATAGTCGATAATTTGTTAAGAATTAGGTAATAAGGGAAAATACGAATGGATTACGCAATTGAAAAATCAAGTCCAGAACCTGAAAAAGAATCAGTAACAATATTAGTTGCCGAGTTTGGCTTTACAATAAGTTCGAATGGATTGGGCAAATTAGATAATGAACAGTTAGATAATATTCGAGAAAAAGTATTAGCTCCTTTAGCTGTTAAAACAGTGAAACTGTACACTGATATATTAAACGATGAACTCGAAATGAAAATCATCTCAGTACGAAATGGTTCACTAGAAGTAGTAGTCGAGCTGCTCGCCACATATACACTTGCAAAAATTGCGTATGATGTTTCGATAAATATGGTAAGTGGGAAATTAGCAAAACTGCTGACTTCAAAAGAAAAACTAAATGAAGCCAAATACCAGGAGCTACAGAAAAAAATTTTTTATATTTGCAATGAGTTCAGTCTCGAATCAGCAGAAGAACTGAAACAATACACAGCAATGATTAAATTACCTGATTCTGATGAACTTATTAGTAGAGATTTTTATTTCACACCAGAAAAATATGAAAATGCAGTCTCCGAGTTGAAAGTAGCAATTCAAAATTATCACCTCTTAACTGGACGCCCTTAACTACCTTTAACCTGATAATTCAAGATAAGCAGGACTACGGTAGAGAATATCACTTTCAACACATCTAAAACTGTTGTGTGAGTTTGAATATGAACCGATACATACGATGATTTGCAGAAGTTCAGATTTTGATGATTCAATTCAATATCTTTTCTTTTTCAAGCTGTTCATGACTACCTCTAGCCCTTTGTGAGGATCAACATCTAATGCCGAGCAATAATCAACAAACTCGAATATCTCAATTTTTCTAGTACCATCCTCAATCTTCCCAACTATTGAGTGAGATATTTCGAGTTTTTCAGCTAAATCCCTAATAGACAGCCCTGCCTCTTTACGACAGCTAATAAGCCACTTCCTTAAAGCAGCATAATGTGTGGAATTCCTAGAATAGCGCATTGTCTCTATTTTAGAGACGCGATACAATGTCTCGAAATTCGAGACATTGTGGATTTGAATTAGCTCTTCAAAATTATGGGTTCCAAGTTTGATTTCAGTCCGCAAGCTAATTCTGAGAGCTATAGTCCAAATATCAAAATAGGGGAGTGTATTGTGATTATCTTAGGAAGCTTAACCGAATCAGAATTAATCAAATGGGGCAATAGACTCTCTGCCTCAGACTGGTCCTGGGCTACCTGGAAGTATTTGCTACTAGATACAGGACTTATTTTACTCTGGTTAGCATTTTTCACAGTCTTCATTCTTATGCTACTACCTAAGACGAAGAAAAAGCTAGAGCTTGCTAGCGGTTATAAATTTGCAACTGGTCAATGGTTTTATGCGTTCATTTGCACTTGGACAGCAGGGTTATTTGCCCATCCTGCTATTTTTGGATCAGGCCCATACGGGTATTGGTTACACCAATTAATTGGACCTAGTGCTTTTGCAAATTGCAGCGACTGGACTTTTAGATATATGACTCTGTTAGGCCTAATCTCATGGTGAAGCTTTTGATAACTCAGTAAGCGGCTGAACTCAGTTTATCAAGTTCAGAACTTTGAAACATAAAGATTACTTGGCGACATATACAAGGGTTATTCATATCATGTCGAGGGTCGAATTGATCAAATAACTTAAGTCCATTAGAAAGAACGTACTCTATACCGACCAATATATCAAACTGCTCTTCTTTTATTAATAAATTGGAAACTCGCTCTAACGGATCGAGTTTCCATGACTTCGTTTTATTTATATAGGGTGGACTAAATAAGTTAATTTCTATAATTTCCTGGTTATCATTTGTCAGAATTTTCTTTATATATTCGGAGTCGCAACTCCAAACCACTTGCTCAAGTTCAGATATCAAATTTCGAACTCTTGTATGAAAAATCGGAACTTGAATAATCTGATTTACCGTATGCCACTGTTGTTGATTATTTAGACATAGCTGCTCAGGTATATCTACCTGCATATCCTTAGTAGTGAGAAACATAGATGTACTTCTTCATCGCCTAAATTTTATTCATGTTGTATTTTGTCTCTGTTTTCGAGACATTGTAACTCTTCCATAAAAAGTAAACAATGGAGCGTATCATTTTATATCATCAGGCTTTCTTAACAATATATTTAGGCATTGCCAGTTATGCATGGTTATGCAAGGATCACTTTTCTAAATCAGCTGTCAGAAATCAATCAGCTAAATGACTACCACTCTCAAAACTCATGGTCTATGCGACTGAGACTAAAAACTCTGTATGTACAAGCCTGTTTGGTGCGAAGGCAAGATGGTTAGACATTGTGGGTAGTGCGCAAGAGAAATGCTGTCCAGAAGAGGGATATTTTGTTGCCGATATGATTTTAACTGCTATGAAATCGATTTGTGAAGCCCTGGATATTTTTGTGATCTCACCATTCCGTCTTGTAGTTGAACGAATGCAAGAAAGAATTGAAGAGCTAGAATACAAGCTCCAAGTATGCTGGAAAGCCGCCTTATCCTAAAGCTGAACCGCACAGCAGAATTCATAGTTATAATTACTACATCTGGATGAGCATACGATTCGCAAATATTGCCGGCAACTCTGAAGAGATGATTAATAGGCTTCGATTGACACGAGCAAACTTATTTCATGGCTCTTTTACTCCTGAAGTGATGCTAAAAAAAGGACAGTGGAAAACTCCGTATGACAACTTATCGATTACGTAACAATATTTTCGAATATCATAATGCTTATGTTGATTTTCGAGCACTTAGAAAGCAATGTAATAAGTTAAGTGTCGAATTTCCGCAGCGAAACGAGTCTTTGTTAAAAAAACTTAAGGACGAGTGGAAACCGGTTGGAGTTAACTTCAAATCAGATTCCAAGAAAAATGCTATTCCAGAGATTTCTATTTGAAATCTGTCATGTTTAGTCTTGAGTGGGCGAGTTAAGGAAATACTAGAACCATTACTGAAAGGCCACGGCGAGTTTTTGCTTCTTGACAACAATTATTACCTGTACAACTGTCTTGAGTCGAGCCAAGGAAATGCAATTGATAAGGATAATAGTAGCTTCGAGTTTGAGGCTCAAAACTCTATCCATATGCCCAAAAAATTATCGCTTCTTGAATCGGAGTTACCTAACAGGCCTCTTTTTAAACCCGGTTTTTTTGCATAATACTTTCATCATCTGCCAATCCAAATTTAAAAAACTGATTGAAAAAAGAGAACATTCAAGGGGGGGGATATTTAATGAAAACCTTGCTCAAATGTTTCCCACTAAATAAGATGCTCTACGAAAGTAAAAAATAGTAAGACAAAATCAGCTAATAAAAATTTTAGAGTGAACTTTAAAGCTTATTGTAAGACAGTAAAATTTTATGGACATTTAAATCAATTCTTTGTCCATAAAACTAAAGACATGTATGGACAACCTAAAAAGGGTAAAGTTCTTTGAATTTAAGGTTTGTACTCGTGTCCATATTTTGAAACGAGCTAGTAGGTGGATTACACACAATATGGGTAACATTTTTTTTGGTAATATTTTCGAGCACATCAGTTTGAAAAAATTGCCCGGTTGTTAGTTGATTTTTGTGGAATGTTAGCTCGGCTGATTTAACGGCAAGTTCCGATTCGTCAGTTAAAATAATTTTTGCTGAAGGATAACGCTTCGCAAGTGTTGCGCCTAGTATTCCATTGCCACACCCTAAGTCTATTGCACAGCTATTAGCGTTAAGTTCTGGTAGATAATTGAGCATGACACGTGTACCAATATCAAGCTTTTCTCTGGAAAATACGCCTGGTAAACCATAGATTGTTAATCCTTCTTTGGATAATAAGTAGGATTTTGTTGATAGCTGACTGACTTCAGATTTGGTGTATTGAGTAAAAATCAAGCGGGCTTTCTTGGTTGCTAAAGAAGTGGTTGTTTCTCCTATTGTGTTTTCAAATATCTTTAAATTACTATTATGAATATCTTTACACATTCCTGCAGCAATAATCTGGCTGTGTGGTGTAATTAGAGGTTTAATCGCATTTAGTTGGTATTCAAGCAGGCTATTATGTTTGGGGACTCGTAATAAAACCAAATCAAATACAGGTTTGTCTGTTAATGCTTTTTTATTGATGGTTGTGTCAGCGTTATTATTGTTTATCTCTTTAAGAATAATCCTATTTGGATTGAAAGGATAAGCCATTACGTCAGTTGTAAAATTAGTGAGTAGATTTTGCTTGATAGCTTTACAAGATAAATAGGAATCACTCCAATATTGTGGAGAAAATTGGTTTAAGCAAGTTGTCAGCGCACCAAATTGATCATTAATAATTAAGATATTAGGTTTATTTGAAAAACTGTTTTTGGTGAGGTGAGTGATCAAAAGTTCATCAGCTGAGCTCCAGGCTCTAAGTGACTTATCAGCGGTTTTAGGGTATCGATCGAGCTGATATTCATATGGAAAGTGTAGTTGAGGTCTCATTTTTAATAATTTTTTGGAATTTGTCGGTTATTATATGATATTTGGGCACTTATTTGATCGATATTAATGTGAATTGTGTGAATATTGTCTATGCTTTATGAGTCATAAGGATTTTATATTAAGTGGGTATTTAATATACTTGTGTGAGTTGTTAAAGGGACTTATTGTTTATTATATGAACCCTTATTAGGTATTAAAAGCGTAAATATATGCACCTGTTAGTTGCTGATGATAATGAAATAAACTTGAGAGTGGCGTGTGCTTATTTAAAAGCGCTTGGAATCCCCCAAGATTCAATTAAAACTGCTGTAAACGGCCGAGAGGCGACTGAGCTATGTATAAGCCAAAACTTCGACTTGGTTTTCATGGATATACAAATGCCTGAGGTTGATGGGCTAGAAGCAGCCAAAGATATTTTAGAAAACCACACTCATAAACCGGCGATTGTTGCGCTAACAGCCAATACCTCTCAAGAAGCTGAACAAGAATTTATAGCTGCAGGTATGCGTATGGTTATCCATAAGCCGGTTAACAAATCTGCCTTTCGCTGTGCTTTAAAATTAGCTGAATCTTAATACGGCTAATCCTCTTCGTCATCAAATCCCGTTTTTGACTTATCGTAAGTGTCAGGAAATTTATACTTGTTGGCTGTTTTCAATAATGTCACCATGCCACCTATAATTAGGCTAAAAACGACAATAATAACAATAATTGCTGTGGTCATGAGTGAGTCTCGCAAATATTACAAAAGTATTGTTGAGTATAGTGTTCAAATTGATTTTGAATAAACTCATTCGCTTTTATATTACTCTGGGCTAGGTGTTTTTTGCAGGCATCAAAGTTAAATTGCTGTAAGATTTTTTTAGATTCGATAATGTGTGATAGGTGCCAAGGTTCTTCTGCGACACCTTGATTGTAGGTTTGGTAGGGTCTAAAAAAACCACAGCTTTCAAGAGACTGGTTTAACCAGTTTTCTAGTTGTTCACAGGGACCACCTGTGGCGAACTCTTGTGGTATCAACTGGGGCTGATATTTATTATTGATGGCATTGGCACAAAAAATATCGATGTCTGTTCCCCAGTGATGACGGCTTAGACCTGGTAATGCAGACCAAAGGCTAATGGCTTTGTATTTCTCCATATCGGACATTTGGGCAATGTTTAGTGGTCTTCCATGACGAGATAGAACTTGTCGGTGTCCCATCCATTTATCATTCCAGATCCTCATCTGTTGTTCAAAACTTCGATAACTACTAATGACTGAAATGCTAATGCCGTCTTTTTCTGCGCTTTTTAATAGTTGATCTATCGCTTCGGCAATATCGCAATGAACTTGAAAACTTTTACCTATGGTATCAGTTAATGAAACCAGATGGGTTTCATCGATACCAATTAATTGTTGCCAGGAGGTTTCCATTATGACACAAGTAATTTCTTCATTGTTTGATAGTAAATCTCGCTTAATTGATTAAGATCTTCGATACTAACGCATTCATTGACTTGATGTATGGTTTTATTAATTGGGCCAAGTTCAACAATTTGGGCACCTGTTTTGGCAATAAATCGGCCATCTGAAGTGCCGCCGCTTGTTTCTGCACTGGTCTCAATACCATTGACTTGTTTAATTGACTCAGAAACAGCATCGATCAGTTGATGAGATTCAGTTAAAAATGGCTCACCATTAAGCTTCCAGCGAATATCATATTGTTCACAATGCTGTTTAACGAGCGTTTCCACTTCTGCCATAATCTTTTCATGGGTTTGCTCAGTTGAGTATCTTAAATTAAATTCGATATCTGTTTCTCCAGGGACAATGTTGCTGGCTTCTCCTGCTTTTATACTTGTCACTTGAAGGCTCGTAGGAGGGAAATGTTGATTGCCTTCATCCCATTGAATATTGGTGAGTGCATTAATAAAACCACTGGTTTTGTGTATTGCGTTATCTGCCAAGTGAGGATATGCGACATGACCTTGAATGCCTTTAATAGAAAGCCAGCAAGTTAAAGAACCTCGCCGGCCAATTTTAATGACATCGCCAACATGAGTGGTTGATGAAGGCTCACCAACAATTGCAAAATCGATAGTTTGTTTTCGTTTTATTAATTCTTCAACAACTTTGATCGTACCATTAATAAAAGGTCCTTCCTCATCGCTAGTAATCAAAAAAGCAATTGAGCCTTTGTGAGTTGGAAAGTCAGCAACAAAGCGTTGTGTTGCAGTCATCATTGCAGCTAATGAACCTTTCATATCTGCTGCGCCACGGCCGTATAATAGACCATCTTTTTCGGTTGGCTCAAAAGGAGGAAATAGCCAGTTATCTAAATTGCCTGTTGGAACAACATCGGTATGGCCTGCAAATACCAGACAGGGAGAGGCTTGTCCTCCACGAATTGACCAGATATTTTGCGTATCTTCAAAATCCATATGTTCAGTTTCGAAGCCGCAAAGCGCTAAGTATTCTGCCATATATGCCTGACAACCGGCATCAATGGGAGTGACCGATTGCCTAGCTATTAGGTTTTTAGCAATGTCTAGAGTTGATGCTTTTAATGTTGGGTGTGTCATCTGATTTTACTATTCTTTGTTGGTTATTATTTGCCAAATAATTTTTGCCAGATTTCGGCTTTGAATCCGACAGACCAGTTGCCGCTGTGTTTCAACACTGGACGTTTAATAATGGAAGAGTTCTCAACCAACAATTGAACCAATTTTGCCGATAACTCTAATGATTTTTGTGATTCATCAAGTTTACGCCAAGTTGTTCCACGTTGGTTGACTAGTGTTTTAGGGCCTATAAGTTCCAACCATAAACTAACCAGCTCTTCTGTTGGTGCTTCTTTTTTAAAGTCATGAAAGTCGAACGCTATGTCGTTTTGAGTCAGCCATTTCAATGCTTTTTTTACGGTATCACAATTTTTGATACCGTAAACCTGAGCTTTACTGTCCATTTAGTTGCCCCTTAAATTGAACGTAAAAGCTCATTAACAGATGTTTTTGAACGAGTCTTTTCATCGACTTGTTTAACAATAACAGCACATGCCAAACTATAGCTACCATCTTTCGAAGGTAAACTTCCTGGTACAACCACTGAACCGGCTGGCACTCGACCATAGGATATTTCGCCGGTTTCACGGTTAAAGATTCGAGTACTTTGGCCAATAAACACACCCATTGAAATGACACTGCCTTTTTCAACAATAACACCCTCAACAATTTCACTGCGTGCACCTATAAAACAATCATCTTCAATAATGGTTGGGCTCGCTTGTAATGGTTCTAATACCCCGCCAATGCCAACGCCACCTGAAAGGTGAACATTTTTACCTATTTGAGCACAAGAGCCAACAGTGGCCCAAGTATCAACCATTGTTCCTTCATCGATATAGGCACCAATATTGGTATAGCTTGGCATTAATACAACATTAGATGCTACATAGCAGCCATTTCTGACTATTGCTTGCGGAACCACTCTAACGCCCATTTTTTCAAAATCTTGCTGAGAAGTATTAGCAAATTTGAGTGGGACCTTATCAAAATAGCTTGTATGACCCGCGTCAATTTTTTGGTTGTCTAGTATTCTAAATGAAAGAAGTACCGCCTTTTTTGCCCATTCGTTAACTTGCCAATCCCCATTGACTGGTTCCGCAACGCGAAGCTCACCTGCGTCTAATAAACTTAAAGTTTTTTTAACCGCATCGGATACTTCTTGCGATACAGTACTTGGCGTAATTTCGGCACGGCTTTCAAAAGCTTGTTCAATGGTTTGAATCAGTTGGTTCATTATTGGTTAATCCTATTTGTTTAATTGGCGTTTTATTTCGTTACGAATTCTTTCTCGTTGTTGTTCGTCAGCAATGGGTGAGTTATCACGGTTGCTGATAATAAAAGTATCTTCTACTTTTTCTCCAAGTGTTGATATACGTGCATCATGTAACCGTGTTTTGGTTAACATAAATGCTTTCCCTATAGCCGCTAGCAAACCGGCTTGATCTCTTGCTATTAGCTCCATTCGAGTAAAACCCATATACTCGTCATCAAAAAACTCAACTTCAGTAGGGATTGAAAAATATTTAAATTGTCTTGGCATACGTTTTTGTACAGACAAATTCATGTTATTGATATTTCCCATATTTTTAATGATTGCTTGCTTGATGTTTTGTTTTAGCAGTTGGCTATTGAGTATTTGACCTTTATCATCCAAAACGATAAAGCTATCATAGCAATAGCCGCTTTTATCGGTATAAATATTAGCCGCTTGAATACTCAGGCCAAGCCTATTTAATGTGGCCGTGAGGGCCGCAAATAAATTATCTTGGTCTTTGCTGTAAACAAATATTTCACTGCCACCTTGTTGAAACGTTGAACGAATACCAACCACCACAATATCGTTTGTTGAGCGATTTGTATCTTGTTCATTTTTTGCGAGTGTTTCCAGTATTATTTTAGTGCGCCAAACAATAGCCGATATTGAGTGTTTAGCAAAATACTGAGGATCGAGTGGTTGCCATAGTTGTTCAATTTCTGTTGGATTAATACCTAGTGAAATTAGCTTTTCTTTTGCTTTTAACTGGTTTTGTTCTTCTATTTTTTCATTAGTTTCAATATCTTGATTGAGGTAGTTACATGTACTTATGTAAAGATTTTTTAATAATGAGTCTTTCCATGAGTTCCACAAACTATGGCTTGTCGCTCGGATATCTGCAACAGTTAAAATATATAAAAGCTCTAATCTTTGTTGAGTTTGTACAAATTTAGCAAAGTTTTGAATGACTTTTGGGTCTGATATATCACGCTTTTGCGCGATAAGTGACATAAATAAATGATTACCGACTAACCACTCAACGAGTGATGCGTGTTCGGTTGGTATTTTATGCCGTATGCAAAATTGTCGAGCTTCTACTGCTCCAAGTTCACTATGATCACCACCGCGTCCTTTAGCAATATCATGGAATAATCCTGCTAAAAAAATTATTTCCGGATTTTGTTGACGTTGCATAATTTCACTGCAAATTGGAAAAGCATGGTTATGCTCAGGATCGGCAAACTTGCTTAAGTTTTCTAATAAAAATAAAGTATGCTCATCAACCGTATAATTGTGGAACATATCATACTGCATTTGCCCTGTAATTCGCTTGAAAGGCTCAAGGTAATCTGCGAGCACACCACTTTTCTTCATCAAGAACATGGCGCGGGACGAAGTATGCAGAATATGCCAGAATTCTACAAATAACACTTTGTTATTTTTTTTACTGCGAAAAGAGTTATTGATTTTATGCCGAGCCGAGCGAATAGCCCGCAAAGAAGAGGCTGTAATGCCTTTTAGCGAGTTATTTTTAGCGACATGATGAAATATTTTGAGTAATTGGCTGGGATCTCTGAGAAATAGTTTATGATCAATAACATCAATACGTTGATTGACAATCTGGTAGTTTTCGTTAATAGGAACAATTTCTGGTTCTTGACTTTTAACCGCGAGTTCTTCTTCGAGAATTTGTAGTAAAATATCACAAATATTACGGATCACTAAAGCTGAACGATAGTATTGCTTCATCATCTTTTCAACCGCAAGTGAGTTTTTGGTATCTTGGTAACCCATTAATTTTGCAGCACTTTTTTGATAATCAAACAGTAATCTGTCTTCAGCCTTATCACTGACAATATGCAGCGCAAAGCGAACCTTCCAGATATAAAGCTGGCATTTGACTAATGTGTAGTATTCATTTTTAAAGATGAAATTTTGTTTGATTAGCTGATAGAGAGTTTTGGGGTAATAAAAGCGTTGTGCGATCCAGCCTATTAAATGAATGTCTCTAAGGCCTCCAGGACTAGTTTTTACATTGGGTTCTAAATCAAAAGAGGTGCTGTTATATTTCTTATAGCGTGCCTTTTGTTCATGTGTTTTTGCTTCAAAAAACGATTGCGCATCCCATAACTTCTCTGGGGTTGTTGCATTCTGTAACTGTTGAAATAAATCTTTGTTACCAGCTAAGAAACGTGATTCCATTATGTTGGTGGTGACTGTTAAGTCTTGTTTGGCAATTTCAACACATTGCTCTAAATCGCGGACTGCCTGGCCAACTTTAAGTCGGCAGTCCCACAAGAGTGAAATCATTAACTCGATTAACTTTTTTTGCTCGTCAGATAGATTAGCACCGTTAAGAATCAGTAAATCAATATCTGAATGAGGATGAAGTTCGCCGCGTCCGTAGCCGCCGACAGCAATGAGTGCAATACTATTGTCTATTTTAAGATGATGCCATAAAGCAATTAACAACCGATCGATATGTCGGCTTCTGGCATGAACTAAAGAGCGAATATTAGTGGCTTTTTTGAATTCGGTTTTTAGGTAATTATTAGACACTTCGATATACTGCTTAAGTAGGGGCAGTAGTGCATCTGAGTGTTTAGCTAAGTTGTCTTGTTCTAAAATAGCAGAGAGCTGCTTATTGGTTAACTTAACTCTTTTTGAAAGTTTCATTGGGTGAATCTAAATGGACATTGTGTCTAAAATGATTCATCTGGACGCTTGGTTAAAACTTCAACACCATCATGAGTGACTAATAAAGTGTGCTCCCACTGGGCCGATAAGCTTTTATCTTTTGTTACTACCGTCCAATTATCTTTCAAAAGCTTAGAGTGACGTTTACCTGCATTGATCATCGGTTCAATAGTAAAAGTCATACCTTGCTGTAATACAACACCTGTACCTGGTTTACCGTAATGTAATACTTGAGGCTCTTCGTGAAATACTTCTCCAATCCCGTGGCCACAATATTCCCTGACGACTGAAAAACGATGTTTGTGAGCGTGGGTTTCAATTGCGTGGCCAATATCGCCTAAGCGTATACCAGGTTTGACCATATTAATACCGATATACAGACACTCTTGCGCTATTTTAGTGAGATTTTCAGCTAAAATAGAGGGTTTGCCAATAAAGAACATTTTAGAGGTATCACCATGAAAGCCATCTTTGATAACAGTGATATCTATATTAATGATATCGCCATCTTTGAGTTTTTTATCAGCAGGTATACCATGACAAATAACATGGTTAACAGAAGTACAAATAGATTTTGGAAAGCCATTATAATTTAGTGGGGCTGGTACTGCTTTTTGTTCGTTGACAATATAATCATGACAAATTTGATTCAATTCATTAGTAGTAATCCCTTTTTTGACAAACGGTGTGATCATTTCAAGTACGTCTGCGGCTAATTTACCAGCAACCCGCATTTTCTCTATTTGTTCATCATTTTTTATCGTAATTGACATTGATTATCCCAAAAGTCTAAATAAGGCCTATATTTTACTTGAATTGGCTAGAATTGGAATGGTTGCGGTATAAATTTTGGTTAATTGATGTTGGTAACAAGTTGTTGTTTATGCCAAAAGCCTGCTAGCATTCTTGGTCTGGTTTATATTTGCTATGTGCTGACATGCAACCAACGACTCAAAATCATATTAATAGCTATTACTCGGCTACCCTCAATTCGCCGATTAGTTTTCCTTCATTGGAACAAAATGTTGAAACTGAAACCTGTATTATCGGCGGGGGATACGCCGGTTTAATGACGGCTATGAGTTTAATCGAACGTGGGCACAAGAACCTTATAGTACTTGAAAAAAATCTTGTTGGTTGGGGAGCTTCGGGCCGAAATGGTGGTTTTGTTTTTGGAGGTTATTCGCTGGGGCCAAGTGCTTTAGTGAAACAAGTAGGCGAAAAAAGTGCGCGAAATTTATACCAATTAACAACCGCGGCCGTTGATTTGATTCGACAAAGAGTGACAAAATATAAAATTGATTGTGACTTGATTGATAGTGGTGTTATTTGGGCTAACTGGTTTAAAGATCAGCAAAGACTTTTTAAAGAACAAGCATTTATGCAACGCATAATGGGGGTTAATTGGAAATATTTTTCACCAGAAGAATTATCAGAATTAGTTATTTCCAGCCGTTATCAAGGTGGATTATTTGAAAAAAATGCGATGCATTTTCATCCACTTAATTATGCTCAAGGTATTGCTCGACAAATTAGTTTAAGTGGTGGAAAAGTATTTGAACAAACTGAAGTGCTCAAAATAGAGATTCAGCAAACTCAAAAGTATGTAGAAACTTATGCCGGTAAAGTTTATTGCAAAAATATTGTCGTAGCGGGTGGCGGGTACATCAATGGACTCTGTCCACCGGTTGCACGCTCTATTCTTCCTATTGCGACTTATGTTATGACAACCGAAAAGCTAAATGAAAAAATGGGGGAGTTATTAAATACTCAAGCTGCAATTTACGATAATCGTTTTGCATTTGATTATTATCGTCCGTTAAAAGATAGCCGAATATTGTGGGGCGGAAGAATTAGCGCTAGTACTAAAACTCCAAAGAATTTAAGTGCACAAATGAAGTCTGATTTGTTAAAAGTTTTTCCTCAATTAAACGATATAAAAATTGATTATGCTTGGGATGGTTGGATGGCTTATGCACGTCATCAAATGGCGCAAATTGGCCAATTACAATCAGGCGTTTGGTATAGTATTGGATTTGGTGGGCATGGTGTAGGGCCCACAACCGCAGCCGGAGAAATTGTCGCTTCAGCAATTGTGGAGCAAGATGAACGCTACAAGCTCTTTAAGCCTTGGGGGCTGCCTTGGAATGGTGGAGCATTTGGCCCCATTGCCGCTCAAGTTAGCTATTGGTGGTATCAACTGAAAGATCAACTTCAGGAATTTTTAGAGTCATAACTTTTGCTAATTATGTCTGATTTTTTGGTGATCATTGATTTAAAAATTCTGAAGGTGAACAATCAAACTGTGCTTTAAAACACTTACTAAAATAACTTTGAGAAGAAAAACCTACTTCAAATGTGACGCAATTGACTGGCTCACCTTGTTCTAATAATTGTTTTGCTTTTTCCAGGCGAAAACGTCTTAAATATTCACTCGGTGTTAAATCTAATATGCTTTTTAATTTACGTGAAAGTTGTCTTTCACTGCTTGCCATTAGTTCTGCAATATGACTGACTTTGGTATCGCTTTGTTGATAAAGTTGATTTAACATTTGGTTGAGTTTTTGTAAGAAAGCTTCTTGTTGAGTATCAAAACAAGTTTCTTGTTCTAAGTTTTTGGACTGAACTTTTTCAGAATGGTTTGTTTCTTTTATATGTTTTGAAGGTTTAAAAATATTTTCGGCAAAACGTTTTTTGAGTATATCTCTAATACTCAGCAGGTTTTCTAAGCGAAGGTTTAATTCATTAATGTCAAACGGTTTGGTTAAATATTCATCGGCTTTTTCCTGCCAACCTTTTAAACGACTGTCGAGATCACTTCGTGCGGTTAATAAAATAATCGGTATATGATCCGTAATGGGATTTTGACGTAAAGCTTGAGTGACTTGATAGCCATCCATTTTGGGCATCATGATATCGCTGATGATAATATCGGGTATTTCTGTTTCTGCTAATTTAACGCCAGCCTCTCCGTTATTCGCTATTATAGCTAAATTAATATATTTTGGCATATAGTTTTACTCTGCAAGAAAGATAACAAGATACAGTCAGGCTTTCTTTTTATGTCAAAAGTAAACTGATTTAGCTATATATGAACCTGCTTGAAAACACGACACACCTATATGATTAGCATAGACGACTCCTCTTTGAATGCATAGAATACAAGCGTTAACATGAAAATATGCAACCTAGCTGTTATTAGCATGAATAGTTGAGTAAACGCTAACTTAAGACAAAGCATAAAATTTAAAAACAAAGCTTGCCTACTAGTACAAGTAGGTGTAGGATAAGTAGTAATTGAAGCTGAAGTACGGATGAAACTTAGCTTCTTGAAGAGCTAATTACATAAAACAACTACTTAAATCCGATACATGGTGCAAATAGCATCTGCATCAAATAAGGTTATAAAGTAGCGATATGTACAAAATTTGAATTAATTATTGTGGAGAGTAGGATGGACGATAATCGTAAACAAGCGCTTAATGCAGCGCTTAGTCAGATAGAAAGACAATTTGGTAAAGGATCTGTAATGCGCTTGGGTGAATCTCAAGCACAGAAAATTGATACCATTTCTAGTGGATCATTAGGACTAGACATTGCATTAGGTATAGGTGGCTTTCCAAAAGGTCGAGTTGTTGAAATATACGGTCCAGAGTCTTCTGGTAAAACAACGCTCACTTTACAAGCAATTGCTGAATGTCAAAAAGATGGAGGAACTGCTGCTTTTGTTGATGCTGAGCATGCTTTAGATCCAATTTACGCAGAAGCGTTGGGAGTAAATCTTGAAGAGTTACTAGTTTCTCAACCGGATACTGGCGAACAGGCACTCGAAATATGTGACATGTTGGTCCGTTCTGGCGGTGTTGATCTGGTTATTATCGATTCTGTTGCCGCACTAACACCAAAAGCTGAAATAGAAGGTGATATGGGAGACTCACACATGGGCCTTCAAGCTCGATTAATGTCACAGGCACTTAGAAAATTAACTGCAAATATAAAAAGAACAAATTGTACCGTTATTTTCATTAACCAAATTAGAATGAAAATTGGCGTTATGTTTGGAAATCCAGAAACAACTACAGGCGGAAATGCATTAAAATTTTATGCGTCAGTTAGATTAGATATTAGACGTATAGGTGCTGTAAAACAGGGCGATGAAATTATTGGTAATGAAACGCGGGTAAAAGTTGTTAAAAATAAAGTTGCTCCGCCATTTAAACAAACTGAATTTCAAATATTATACGGGCACGGAACATCACGCTTAGGAGAAATTGTAGATATAGGTGTTAAAGAAGGTCTCGTCGATAAAGCCGGTGCTTGGTATAGCTACAATGGCGATCGAATTGGTCAGGGTAAAGCAAAAGTAACAGACTTTTTGACTGAAAACCCCGAAATAGCAGAAGAAATTGAAGCTCAGATACGAGCGAAACTTCTACCACAACCAGTTGCACCAGATAACTCAGCAGATTCAACAAATGCTTAGTTATGAATAGCTAAATTGATAAAGTAACAGGTAAATCCTTTTGTTTTATAATCTGGCAAAAGATTATAAAAGCTTAAGGATTTACACTTATGTTCAATACCACAGTATTTTTAGTCTATACCTATTGACTCCCCATAAACTTCATTTGCTTAGCATAAAATAGTATTCTTCTTTAAACTCGTTTTTTTATGGTGTTATTAACGCCATTCAAAGATAAATTTGATTAAAATAAGGTTTAATCAAATCTACTGAATAAGAATAATTCTATCTATGAGTTTCTAAAACAATGAGATACCCTTAGTTGACTTTTAAAATTTTTTCTTGATTTAAAAGTATTAAAATAGCCCGATTATTACAAGTGTTAGATAGTGCTGTTGAAAAAGAACTTAAGTTTACTTGTGGTAGGGTTAAAGCTAAGATGAATATGGAAGAAGTCAAAAAGTGTCGACTTTGTATGAACTCTTTATCGAGTATGAATATTATCCTAAAGATAAAAGAAAAATTTATCTTGAGAGTATTTTATGTCAAAGGAGAACGGTTTATTTAGCAACAAGAATTGATCTCTGAATTAAGTGTTTTTCTCGTTACTTGTGAGTTATTAATTTCAGCTTTTTATACCAGAGGTCTTGATGTTTACCTCTAATATATTTTTGCAAACTTTAACCGATGCTATTGATTAGTTTACTTGAGACAAGAGGTTTCTATTTTTAAAATATATTTTATTATTTAATCATTTTGTCTCGAATCTTTATTTCGTTAAACATGTTTCAGTATCAATGTTCCATTGGGAATAAAAAACAGCTAGAGTACTTGTTGTTTATATTGTTAGTTAATGGGATCTTCTTCTGTTGTTCATAGGGTAAAAAATCTATACCAAAATATTTTTATCAATAATGTTTTTGAGCTGGCGAACAGGTAAAAATATTGAATTTAATCACGCTGTTTTCTGTTTTATTACGAAATGTAGATAAAATTTAAATTACATATTTTAATTGTTTTTGTTCTTTTTTTTTTGTGTTAGCTTATTTCCAAAATATTAGTATTGAAGAGTGTTTAGATTAAATAAATTGTTGTTAGATTGTTCTTGTCTCAACACTAGTCATATATAAGTGTCAGCTGTATTAAAACTAAAACTAGAGGAATGACTAAGATGAAATACATTGAACGTTTTTTAAAAAAAGCAGTAGAGCACTATTATACGCAAGTAGTCGCATGTCCTGAAAGTAGAGTTTGGTATCATAACCTTTACCAACAATTAGAATCTGGCGGTGAAGTTCCTGATCTTGACACATGTCGGGGTAAATTGAATGATGAGTGGATAGAACCTTTATTTGATAAGCACCAAGATGACGAAAATCGACATGCTCAAATGTGGTTAGATTTGTTAACTAAACGTAATACTTATAACCCTGATGATATACCTGGTTGGGCAAATACTGTTGCTGCTTTTTGTAATCGTGGCTGGTTGGCAACCGTTGATAAGCTATCAAAAGATAAACCTATTCATCAATCTGAATTGATTACGATGTTTGCTGGAATACATGCATTAGAGCACTTGGCAATAGGCCGTTTTCAACTTATGTCAGATTTACATCGAGAAATAGATCCTGAAATTTCTCAACTTTTAGATGTTGTTATAAAAGACGAAAAATTTCACCAGGCTTATACTAAAGAAGCTGTTTTAAGGTTAGGAAAGCGCCATAACTGCTTGGAGTTCGCAAAACAGTGTCTTGATGAAGGCGTGGTTGCTTATCAAAAATATGCACTTTCCTTAATGCCTAATTATGTTGATTATTTGGGTAAAAAAGGAAAAGGAGCTAAGTTCTCAAGATGGTTTTTAGTTCTTAACCAATTGCTAAAAGTCTATAAGTTCTTTAAACCTCAACTAACTGAGCCACCTGCATTACCAAAACACATTGCTCAAAAAGTTGCTGAGGTAGAACAGCGAGCAAACATGCCTGCTATGCAAATGCAAGGGGCATAAAATAAGGAGCTTCTGATATTGCATTTTTTGAGACGTTATTTAAAAGATAAATGGCATAGGTTTCATGAGTGGGGAGTAACTAAAGAAGAGTTACAACTCACTTATCCGTGTGATCGTGTCCCTAATTTACCTAAAACGGTTTATTTTAGAGGTATTGATATTGCTACAAGCGTAGAACAAGTATTTCCGTGGTTATGCCAAATGAGAATTGCACCTTATAGCTACGATTGGTTAGATAATTTTGGTAAACAAAGTCCGCAGCACTTAACTCAAGAATTAACAAATTTAGAACTAGGTCAAATTTTTATGACAGGGTTTAAATTAGTCGACTTTGAAAAAAATAGTCATGTAACGATTAGAAGTCGTGATGAACTTGATTGGTGGATGCGTGTTTTTGGTGATCTTGTGGTAAGTTATTGTCTATTTCCGGTAGATAAATCCAGTTGCCGTTTAGTGGTTAAGTTAAGGCTTGCTTATCCTACAGGAGCTATAATGAGAGTGTTAATGAAAATGTTATTACCACCAGGTGACACTTTCATGATGCACAAACAAATATCAAACTTCAAGCGATTGTCTGAAAATCAATTGAAAGCTAGTAATTAAAAGAAAGTAAAGATAGGTTTCTAAATTATAGTTGTGTAACCTCAACATTTTTATCTAAAGCTAATACCATTGGCCGGAGGATTTTTCCTTTTCCTCCACATTCGGTAAACTGAGTAACTCCCAACATAAGCAATGTTTTTATACTTTGGCTCCAAAGAACAGGTGAGGTGAGCTGTTCTTTTAAGTTAGCTCTAAGAACTTCAGGATCTTCAATCGGTTTGGCTGCTACGTTTTGTACTATTGGGCATAAAGGACAATTAAATGGTGTTTCATCGACAGCCTGGTTAAACGCTTTACTGGCAGGTTCCATTAATGGCGAGTGAAAAGCGCCCCCAACGGGTAGCTTAATAGTCATTTTTGCACCTGCTTCTTTCAGCAGGCTAATTGCTTTTTCAACTCCAATAACTGTCCCGGAAATGACTAGCTGGGAGGGCGTATTGTAATTGGCTGCGACAACAACTTCACTCTTTAATTCTGTACAAATTTTTTCAATTTGTAGGTTGTCTAAGCCTATTATTGCAGCCATAACTCCTTCTGAGATTTTGCAGGCCTGTTGCATTGCAATCGCTCTTTTATGGACAAGCTTTAAAGTACTTTCAAATGAAAGAACACCTGCAAAAGCTAATGCTGTTAATTCTCCTAATGAGTGTCCTGCAACATAATCTGGAAAGTTTTCTTTATTTTGTTGCGAAGCGATATATGAATGGATAAAAATAGCTGGCTGTGCAATGTTCGTTGCTTTCAATTCTTCTGCATTGCCGTCAAACATTATATCTGTAATTCGAAAGCCTAAAATGTCATTAGCATTTTCAAAAAGGTTTTGAGCGAGCTTATGTTTGTACATACTTGCCCCCATTTCAACAAACTGTGATCCTTGTCCGGGAAACAAATAAGCTTTCATTACTCAGTCCTCTTAAATAAAAATGCCATTGCGCTCACTGAGGTTATATTAAAAACATTTAATTGTCATTAAATAATTTTTTGTTTTCAGTTGAATTGAAATTTATAGATGATTGTATGTCGAAATTAATCTGAGCAAATGTTTTTCTTGTATTTGGTTTGCATGCTTAGGTATTTGGCTTTTGATAATGTTAATAAGTGTTAATGGTTTTTAATGAATTATGTTTTGTTGTTGTAAAGTCAATAATGTGAAATATTTAAATGAGACAATTCTTTGTTTGGGTTGTATGTTTAGTTTGTAACGAAGCGTGAAAGTTAGAGTGTCGTTTATTAATTTTTAAACCTACTGTAACTTAAATCTTCCTATGAATAGGTTGGTTTAAAAAAAATAAATGTCGATAAAAAAATAAAATGATAAGCGTGTAGCAAAAAAAATAATTGTTAAATTGAATTGACAAGATTTTTGAGATATTGAAAAAAAATTGTTTGTAATTGTGTTGCTTTGGAGAATGATGCTATGTAATATCTCGAGAGTGATTTTTTAGGGTGACTAAAAAACACGAACGATTGAATAGTAATTAACGGGAAGTTAAAGTAGGTTTTTTTGTGGATCATTTAAAAAAAACATTAGAACTTGATATGAATCATGTTCGCCTCGGAACAATGGATGAATATAGTTTGATGACTTTATTTGGAAGTTGTCATAGTCAGTTTTTAACGAATGATCTCAATAACAAGCCTAGTGAAATAAAAGATGTTAAAGGAAATGTATTATACCCTGCCTATTTTATGACTCATTTAATTGTGCCTGTTGAAAGTGCATTATCATCTTTTTCTCTTTGGGATAAAATAGAAGTTGGTGTTGTTTGTCGTCGTTATGGCGATACTATTTTAGACTCTCAATATTTTGCAGAAGCAGCTGAACAACAAGCGCCAAGTATTACTATGGCGGCGAACAGTTTATTTATTTTAGATCCATCCATTTATCGCTCGCATACAAAACAAGTTTCTGTTCCTCAACCAGAACAGATAGTTGAAATGGAAAAAATAACAGAGCCTCCCGCGTCTATAAGAGAAGCAGCTTTAGTTCGTACGGTAGGATTTGAACAACTTAAACAGTTTGATTTCGAAGCAACGCCATATCAATATAAGCTTGAGTCACACCGTGATACAGACCCTGGTCACCCGTTAGTTTTTTCAAAAATGCCATCGTTAATGGAACTGTCGGAAAGAGAGTTGTTACGCGAATATACTAGAAATAAAGCTTCAGAGAGCATTTTGGATGCTGTTTCCTTAATGGAAAGAAAAACCTTTTATTATGGTAATGCTTTTTCTGGTAGCGAGTTAACCATTTATTCAAAAGTTAAAGTTAATCCTTGTTCAGAGTCTTTGTGGAAAGAAAATCCAAGATTAGTTTACTTATGCAAATTAACATTTCAATCAGAAATTTATGAGAATGGTGAACTGATTGCTATTTCCTGTGCTGAAAAAGTTATTGTCCATGAAATACGACATCAAACTCAGATACAAGATACCAAAAGGCTGTTCAACCTTGGTTGTATCTAATAATTAATTTATAGGTAAATATTATGAGTCAGGTTTTTGAGGTTTTAAAAAAATCAATCGTAGCAATTCAAGAACAACTGGGGTATCAAAAATTAGAAGTTCTTCCTAATTCAAGTTTATTAAATGATCTTGGCTTTGCTTCATTAGATATAGCTCAATTAGTCGCTATGATGGAAAAAGAATTAGGCACAGACCCATTTTCTAAAGGGGCGACCCTAGATCAGGTAAACACTGTAGAAGATATGGTTAACCTTTATGCATAAAAGCCAGTAACTAAATGTTGAACGTTGTGTAAATTAAATGTGATTTAACTCTATATAGAAAGGATTGAACAAAATGGGTCTGATATTAGAAAGAATCAGTGAGTTTAAAGAAAAAAACTTTATAACCCATCAAGGAAAGCATTATAGCTATAAGCAGGTTGCTATGGATGTGCACACTTGGTTAGAAAAGTTTTCAAACTTAGGCCTTAAGTCCGGTGATGTTGTTTCTATTGTTGGTCAATTTTCATTGAATGTCACCTCTCTGTTTCTAGCTTTAATAGAAAATAATAATATTGTTGTACCTATTGATGATGAAGCACAAGAAGATATTGAAAAAAGACATAAAATTGCCGGCGTAAAATACTCATTTAAAGCTTCTCAAAATGAATTGTTAGAGTGCTTTAGTGTTGGGCAAGAAAGTCAACATGTTTTGTTGGAAGAGTTACGAAATAATAATAAAGCTGGAATTATACTTTTTACCTCTGGTAGCACAGGTGAAGGTAAAGCAGCCGTTCATAGGTTTGATAAGTTAATAGCTCGATATTTAAATACTAAAAAACGTAAACCGATTAATGCAATGGTATTTTTAAAGTTTGATCATATTGGTGGTGTAAGCACCATGTTCTCAATATTGATGAATGGTGGTTGTATGACTTCTGTCGAAGAACGAACGCCGGAATCTATTTGTCAATTGATTGAAAATGAAAAAGTTGAAATTTTACCGACAACACCTTCTTTTTTGAATATGTTGATTATGTCAAAAGCATGGGAAAACTATAATCTTTCGAGTCTTAAAGTTATAACTTATGGAACAGAACCAATGCCTGAGTCAACATTAAACACTATGGCAAAGTTATTTCCAAATATAAAGTTAAAGCAAACTTATGGCTTGACCGAATTAGGTATTTTTCCAACTAAATCAAAATCTAATGCATCAACATTTATGTCAATCAAAGAAGGTAAAGAAGGCGATGTAAGAATTAAAATAAAAGATGATATGCTATTTATTAAATCAGATATGGCAATGCTCGGTTATTTAAATGCTCCGTCACCTTTTGATAAGGATGGTTGGTATAACACCGGAGATAAAGTTATTGTTGATGGCGATTATGCCAAAATACTTGGCAGAGATAGTGAAATTATTAATATTGGCGGTGAAAAAGTTTATCCTTCTGAGATTGAAGGAGTGCTATTAGAAATGCCAAATATTAAGAATGTAGTTGTTGATGGAAAAAGTAGTCCAATTACAGGTCAAATTGTAAGAGCCATATTTGAATTACATGAAAATGAGGATGTGAATTCTCTAACTCGAAGAGTTAGAGAATTTTGTCAAGATAAAATAGAAGGATTTAAGATCCCCAGAGATATTGAAATATCTGATCAAGGTCTAGTTTCTAGTCGATTTAAAAAAATTAGAAAAAATATTACTAAACATCACTCCAAAAAACTTCTTGAGGCATAAATGAATGAATAATAAAACAATTATTATTAGTGGTGGTAGTACAGGCTTAGGGTTGGAAATGAGCCAGTGTTTATTAAAAGAAGGTTATAACATTAGAACTTTTAGTCGTAACCCAAGTGATGGAACTCAAACCTTAGAAAGTGTTTATGCTGACTCAAATCAATATAGCTGGTGTTCTTTAGATTCGACTAATTATGAAGGTTTAAAAAACTTTGTTAATCAAATAGAAGAAAATAATGAACAAATAGTTGGTTTAGTCAATAACGCAGGCATTAACCTAGATCGTTTATTAGCGACTACTTCTGATGATGAGTTACACAAAGTAGTCGCTGTTAATTTAGAGTCATTAATGGCTCTAACTCGCATTGTAACCCGAGTGATGTTACAGACGGGCAATGCATCAATTATAAATATCAGTAGTGTTATTGGTCACAGAGGCATTAAAGGTACTTCAGTTTATAGTGCTACTAAAGCAGGTGTTGTTGGCTTTACTAAAAGTTTAGCCAGAGAGTTAGGCGTTAGGAATATTAGAGTGAATGCTTTACTACCTGGGTATATTGAAACAGATATGACCCATAATATGGCTGAATCTAAAAAGGCACAAATAATACGTCGTACACCATTAACTCGAATGGGGAAAGCTTCTGATATTGCTAGTGTTGCAAAGTTTTTACTTTCTGCCGAGTCCTCTTTTATAACCGGTCAGGAAATTGTTGTAGATGGTGGACTAACATGCTAGATGAATCTTTACTAATGACCTTAGAAAGTATAAAAAAACAAATAAAGACTATGTTTTGTCAGCATATGAACTTATCACTAGAAGAAGTGACTGATGATGACTCTTTTTTTTCTTTAGGTTTAACATCATTGATTCATGCAGAATACTTTAAATCGTTATGTCATAGCTTCGGTGAACTTCCTAGTACGGTATTGTTTGAGTACCCTAATTTTAATCTACTGTCTGAATATCTTTGCGAGCATGTTCAAAACTTAGTTGTTGATAGTGGGAATAATGAATAACCAGTGGTGTACTCAAATATGACTCAGCAAAATAATGATATAGCCGTAATTGGAATTGGTTGTCGGTTTCCTGGCGCAAACCGAGGTGATGTATTTTACCAAAACTTAATTGATAATATTGATTCGGTAAAAGAAGTTCCTAGCAACCGATGGGATGCTCAAACTTTATATTCAGAAAAAAAACAAGCAAATAGACTGTCTTCAATGTGGGGCGGTTTTATTTCTGATGTTGACAAGTTTGACTCTCGTTTCTTTAAAATAATTCCGAGTGAAGCAGAGCAAATTGATCCACAGCAGAAACTATTTTTAACTACAAGCTGGGAAGCATTGGAAAATGCTGGTTATGCAAGCCAGAAAAAGTTAACCCATAAAAAAGTTGGTGTTTATGCCGGTGTAACCTGGAATGAATTTTCACTCTTAGCTAATGAATATGGGTATATTCAAGACAAGTATAAAGGCGCAGGTTCATTATATTGGGGAATACCCAATCGTGTATCGTATTTTTTTGATTTTAAAGGTCCTAGTCTTGCTATTGACACTGCATGCTCTTCATCTTTAGTAGCCGTTGATTTAGCGTCAAAAAGTTTATTGTCTGGTGAATCTGATATGGTACTTGCGGGAGGTGTCAATTTAAATCTTCATCCTGCTAAATACTTATTTCTTTCCAGTGCTAACTTTTTATCCAGTGAAGGTAAGTGTCGTGGATTTGGAGAAGGTGGTGACGGGTATGTACCAAGTGAAGGTGTTGCTGTTTTAGTATTGAAACGACTTGCAGATGCTGTGTCTGATGGCGATAGAATTCATGGCATCATTAAGGGAATTGCAACTAATCATGGAGGGAAAGCTACAGGTTACACCGTACCTAACCCTATGGCACATAAAGAGCTAATACAAACCGCAATGCAGCGGGCAAATATAATACCTCAAGATGTTAGTTATGTGGAATGTCATGGAACAGGTACTGATTTAGGTGATCCTATTGAAGTTGCTGGTTTGCGTCAGGCTTTTGAAGCCTCAACCAAAGAAAAACAGTTTTGTGGTATAGGTACGGTTAAGTCTAATATTGGGCACTGTGAGGCAACCGCTGGTATTGCCGGGCTAATTAAAGTTTTATACAGCATGAAAAAACAAACTTTACCTGCCACATTACATGTTGATACACCCAATAAAAAAATAAAATTTGAAAATACACCTTTTTATTTAGTTGATAAAAATAAGCTTTGGTCTAACGGTGAAAAAACATTAATTGCCGGGCTCAGTTCTTTTGGCGCTGGCGGTTCTAACTGTCACTGTATTCTTGAGTCATATCGTTCAGATGATAAGAAAAGAGTTGTATCAAAAACTCAATCTTTTTCTCTTCCTATATCATCGCATAATGAAGAGCGAACAAAGGCGTATTGTAAAGAGTTGTATCAGTTTTTAAGCCGTATAGAAAATAATGATCTATCTGATATTGCTTATACATTAATGCAAAAAGAAGAGTTTGAACATAAAGTCGTTTTTATTGTTGAAAATAAATCACAGTTGACTTCACTATTAAGTCATTATGTTGAATCTGAATCAATTGATAATGTTTTGGTTTCAAACGAAATTAATTCTACATTTAGTCATAAAGATAGTTTAGTGGAGCAAGCTTCTCGCTGGATAAATAATAATGTGTCGATTGAAACACTTAATAATTTTGAAAGCGCTAGGGTTGTCGATCTACCAACCTATTGTTTTGAACCAAAGCGCTCTTGGATTCATGATGAAAATATACTTTATCAAAAACCAGTTATGTCAAGTCAGGCCGGAGCAAATAAAAAACGATTACATCCGCTAATTGATAATAATACTTCTACCTTATCTAAGGGCATTTTTAATAAAATATTGTATCGTACAGAATATTACGTTGATGAACACTGGATACAAAATTACCCTGTTCTTCCAGGTGTATGCTTAGTTGAAATGGCTCGTTCTTCGGCTTGTTTGTATTTAGAATCTGATTCAATTGAAATCTTTGATGTCTGGTTTTTAGAGCCTGTAAACTTAAGAGATAATGATTCAATTGCTTTAGAAGTTAATTTATTCCAACAAGCAAATGAATTTAGATTTGAAATTTTTTCTAACAAAAAGACAGTCAAACACGTAACAGGTAAGATACGTTTTATAGACGCTATGCAAAAAAATATTGCATCCATCAGTATTAGTACAATTAATCAGCAATGTGAACGAACGTTAACTACTGATGAAGTGTATGCTAATTTTGCACAAACAAAAATAGTGCAAAAGGGACGTTTTAAAGTTATTGAAGAATACCGTTTTAACCCAAAGCAAGCGATAGCAAAATTAGTACTATCTAATCAGTTTGATAATCAAGATGAGTATGGCATTAATCCAACTTTATTAGATGGTGCAGTCCAAACCGCTATGACTCATTTATTCTTAATTAATGGAATGCAAGGAACTGTTTTGCCTTTTCAAGTGGGCTCATGTATTAAATATAGGGCCATGACTTCTATTGTGCATGTTTTAGCTACTTTGAAGAATGCTGACTCAAAAAAATATGACATTATTGTGTGTGATGAAAAAGGTAATATGCTTGCTCAGATTAATGGTTTTGTTTTACGTGTTTTTCATGATAAAACAATTGAAAATAATTTGTTTTTATTTTCTCAGTCACTCAATGAGCTGCCTGCATTAAAAAGTAGTCATTCAATAAAACCTGGGCGGCCAGCTTCTATATTATTACCACTGTCTGGTCAATACTCTGACGTAGATATGCCCCAATATTGGCGGCGTATTGTTTGGGATCGAATGGCTCAGGAGAGCAGCGAATATATCCAGGACGAACCTAAAAAACAACTACTTAGTTGGCTCAATAGCTCAGTACATGCTACACCAAGAATAGTACTGATGATTGATGAAGGCTCGGCTGACCAATGTATCAATGATGTTTACTCACATATTAAAAGTCAAGCATACCGCTTATTTGAATTAGGAAAGTTTTTAGTTTTAAATAATCGAGTGGCAGAAGTCATTGCTTGTGTTGTTGGTGAACATGGTATTGCAAAAGCACTTACTTCAGCAACTTTAGCTTTGTTTAAGTCTTATAACCTAGAAATATCTAAATTCAGATTTCGTGTTATTAGCGTTTCGCCTGAGCAATTGCTACAACCAATTGAAAATCTTATTTTATCTGAAGCTGAAGATCTTGGGACTGAGTCTCTCATTACTTACCAGCAAGGAAAGCGCTATTCTTTAGTAAATAAATTGGTCACTCAGGATTTTGCTAAACCAACTGAAAAACAAACCTGGTTAATAACAGGGGCTGGTGGCAGTCTAGGTCAGCTAGTTAGCCAACATTTATTAAATAACGGACATAAAATCGTTATGGTAGGTCGATCGCCTCAAAGCGATTCTCACCGGAAAAATTTTAATCACTACACAGACCAACAGTGCGCTTATTTTCAGGTTGATCTAACTAATTTACTTGAAACAAAAGAAACTATTGAAAAAATTATCACAAAATTTGGTGATTCATTTGGAGTTATCCATTGCGCAGGTCGAGTATCAGATGCAGCCTTAATTAACAAAGAATGGACAAGTTTTGAAAGTGTATTAGATGCAAAAGTAAAAACATTGCTTAATTTATGTGAAAGCTTAAGCAATTATAATGTCAATCGGATCGTTTTGTTTTCATCAATCACAGCATTAATGGGAAACCGAGGACAAACTGATTATGCTTTTGCTAATGGATTACTCGATTCAATTAAGCCGTTAATTAATAAAATGATGTCAAGTAGCCCTGTCGTTTGCGGTGTTAATTGGCCCTATTGGGAAAGTGGTGGAATGAAAGTCACCGATGAAAATTTAAACGGATATATAAACCATTTTATGAGTTATCCTCTGCCTTCTAGTAAAGGATTAGAGCTGTTTGATAGTTTGTTAGTTAATGGTTCTCGTTTTTGTGCGGCATTATTTTCCAATACTTCTCTTGATGTTTTAAATACAAAAATGGCCTTAAAGCCTATGCCGATACTCACTTCTGCTAGTGAACCATTACCAATAAAAGAGTCAGATAACTCGAATTTAAATGCTGAAGATGAAGCGAGTAAAAAAAGTGAAATAAAAAACTATTTATTCTGGATTTTTGACCATTATTTAAAGTTAGAACTAACTGATGATGATTTAGAATTAGAGTTATCAGAACTAGGCCTGGATTCAATTGCTCAAATGGATTTGATAACCCATATTGAAAAAGAAAATCGATTCAATGATATTTCACAGACGCTTTTACTTGATTATCCAACGCTATCTAATTTAATTAACTTTTTTTATGACCATCATAGAAAAGCAGACTATAGCGTACAGGAGTCGTGATGGAATACAAAAGTAATCGAGTTTTAGTGACTGGTCTTGGCGTAATTTCGACGCTAGGTAATAACGTTGATTCTTTTTGGAAAAATTTATTGAATGGTCAATGTGGACTTGTCCATCAAAAAATCTTAGATAAAAAAGAAACGCCATTTAAATTTGGTGGTTATATTGGTGAGTTATCAGCTAATGAAAATCTAGATCCTAATCAGTTCAAAAATTATGATCGCTCAGTGCAGTTAGGACTAAAAGCATCTGCGCAAGCAATTGTAGATGCAGGGCTTTCGGGAATTGATAAAGATGAATTCACTGTAGCTGTAGTGATGGGAACAACTTGTGGAACAAATGATTCTGTTGAATCTGATGGTTTTGATGAAAAATGGTTCAACGGTAAGCTAGAGGAATGCGAAACTGAATCATTTGAAAAATATGGACATGAACTTATTGCTAATACTATTTCAAAAACTTTTGGCTTCTGTGGGCCTTCCTATGTCGTAGGAACCGCTTGTGCTTCAGGTAATCATGCTATTGGTGAAGCTATTAATCTGATAAAAAATGAACAAGCAGATATTGTTTTATGCGGTGGTTCGGATGCATTTACCATGCTACCTACATTTGGTTTTTACGCAATGAAATCGCTAGCAACAGAAAAGTGTACCCCTTTTCAAAAAGGTCGAGAAGGAATGATTCTTGGCGAGGGGGCTGGGGTTCTAGTTTTGGAGTCAGAAGAAAGTGCTAAAAAAAGAGGTCGACCTGCATTAGCGGCGTTAGATGCTTGGGCACTAAATTGTGACGCAAAAAACTTTGCAGCACCGATTGATAGTGGAGAAAGGTGTCAAGAGTTAATTGAATTATGTCTTAAAGAAGCTCAATTGAAACCCGATTCAATTGATTATATTAATGTTCATGGAACGGGTACAGAAATGAATGATTTAATGGAGGCAAGAGGTATCAACGGCGTTTTTAAAAGTACTAAGCAAAATTTACATGTCAGTTCAATTAAGGGAGCTCTCGGACATACATTAGGTGCTGCTGGTGCGTTAGATGGTATTACTTCGGTGTTAAGCATTGCTAATGATTGCATTCCTCCTAATGCTCCAATATCTAAAAAAGATGAAAATATAGATTTAAATATTACGACAGAACCTGTTTTTACCTCTGTTAACAAAGTTCTATCCATATCGTTTGCTTTTGGTGGTTGCAACGTAGCTACTTTATTTTCGAAGGTTTGATATGAATAAGAATAATAAAATTTGTATATCAGGTATTGGAGTGGTTTCTGCGCTTGGTGAACAAATAGAATCGCACCATAGTATATTAAGCCAAAGAGAAATGGCTAATCAGCCGTATGATTTTAAAAATTTTAAACCGGCTAATTATATTAAGCGACGTTATTTAAGACCATTAGATGAGGTAACAATTCGTAGTATTTGCATGGTACAAGCTGCATTAAATGATTCTGGTGTTGATACAAATGAACTATTAAGTAACCGAGTTGGGCTTGTGTTAGGTAGTGTGTTTGCTGGAATAGGATGCATTTTTGATTTTAAGCAAACTTGTTATGAAGGAAAGAAAAATAATTATTTAGGTTTAAGTCCATTGTTCTTTCCGGGAATTGTTTTTAATTCTGTTTCTGGACAACCGGCTATCGAGTTTGGATTTACAGGCCCCAATACAGTGGTGAATTCTGGTCTCTCATCTGGTTTGCTTGCTATTGCTAAAGGTGCTGAATATATTCGAGCTGGAAAAGCTGACGTAATGATTGCTGGTGGAACTGAAATGATGCATCCTTTTATACAAAGGAAATTCCAGTTAGAAAAAAATAGCAATAAAATAAAAAGTTTAGGTTCAAGTTTTTCTTTAGGTGAAGCAACCTGTCTTTTTGTGCTTCATCGAGATGATGACAAACGGTTTGCAATGTCTAATCGGTACGCAACCATTGAGTCTTGGCAATATGGCTTTTGTCCAGAAAACCTTAATTCAAACACGCTAAAAAACGCTATGCATAAATGTCTAAAAGGTGCTGACTTAGAGTCTTTGTCTGCGATTGTTACCGATAGTTATCCTGGTTCACCAGTCGCTAAAAGAGAATTGGATAGCATTAATGAAATTGTTTGTGATTTAGCTATACCATTATTAAATAATAAAAAACTATTTGGCCATACTTTAGGTGCTAGTGGAAGTTTGAATTTGCTTCAATCGTTATTGCACTTAAAAAATAAAAAGTTAATGAATGAAAATACTATTGGTAAAGATACTAAAAATAAAAGCGTTTTAGTGAATTCAATCGATCCTGAAGGTAATTTTGCCTTAATGTCATTAAAGTCGGTAAATATAAATGAATGAAAATAATAACCCTATTGCTTTTGTAAGCGGAGGTTCTAGAGGTATAGGACGCGCTGCTGCTGTTAAGTTGGCTGAAGATGGATTTGATATTGCCTTTTGTTATCACAGTAATAGTGAAGCTGCGAATATTACTCGGCAACTCATCGAAGAAAAAGGTCGTCGATCTTATAGCGTCGCTTGTGATGTCAGTGATTTTGACGCGGTTAGAAATATGCTTGAAGATATAGAAGAAAATTTTGGTGAGTTTTCGGTAGTTGTTAATAATGCGGGTATTAATGCTGATGCTCCGTTGGCTTTGATGGAACCAGAAAACTGGACAAAAGTGATTAATACTAATCTTAATAGTGTATTTAATGTTTGCCGTTGCGCAGCTATTTCATTTATTCGACAAGCCCATGGTTCAATCGTTAATTTGTCTTCAATTTCCGGCGTTTTAGGTAATGCTAGCCAAACTAATTACTCTGCCGCTAAGGCCGGTATTATTGGATTTTCAAAATCTTTAGCCAAAGAAATGGGGCGTTATGGCGTTAGAGTCAATGTGGTGGCTCCGGGCTTAATTGAAACGGATATGATCAGTGGAATGACCGATAAAGCTAAAAAAGATATCGAAAAAAAAATATTACTTAAAAGAGTTGGTACTGTTGACGACATTGCTAATGCAATATCATTTTTATGTTCAGATAAATCAAGTTATATGACCGGTCAAGTATTACAGATTGATGGTGGTTTACGCGTTTAAACAAAATATTGGAGAAAATAATGGAAGCAACAATTAATGCAGAGCATATTGCTCACTTAAAAGAACTTTTAACTGATGTTTTAGATTTAGAAGAAGAATTTTCGGATACTGACCATTTCATGGAAGATCTAGGGCTGAGCTCTTTAATGGGATTAGAAGTCATGGTCGCTATGGAAAAAGAGTATGGTGTTAAATTCAAAGAAGCGGATATAAAAAATTTAACAACCGTTGAAAATGTTTATAAAGCTTTGGTAGAGAAGAATGCAAACTTCAACTAGTCAAGCTATTCATTTACCGTACCCAATGAACTATCACTTTCATCAAGGTGAAATTTCATTGACGGAAAACTCTGTTATGGCAGAAAGGTTGTTTGATGAGAGTGAACTTGTATTTGAAGGGCACTTTCCACAGAACAAAATACTGCCTGGAGTAATGTTAATTGAGTATGCATTATATTTAGGAGAAGTGTATTTAAAAGAAACTAATGATATACGGCTGCTTTCTGAAGTTGTTAGCGCTAGATTCTTATCTCCTGTAACTCCAGGTATGAAAGTCGTATGCCAATGTGATTTTACTGACAATAAAGATGTTTTATCTATGAAGTCAACATTATCTTACGGAGAAGTGAAGTTTGCTAAAGTTAAAGTGAATTATTCAAGGAGGGACTTATGAATGCAAATGAAATAAGACATTTGTTACCGCATCGTTACCCTTTTTTAATGGTTGATAGTGTGATCAGTCTTGAAGAAAAGGTTCAGTGTGTTGGTATCAAAAATGTTACTTTGAATGAGCCTTGTTATCGAGGTGTCACTGATGCGACAGAAATTAATGATTTACGTTATCCCGTTTCTCTACAAATAGAATCTTTTGCTCAAGTTGGCGCATTGTTGTGTATGAAAAGCAGAGAGAATATTGATGTTGATGTTGATAATGTCATGTTGGCTGGCTCTGTTTTAGGTGTAAAAATACAGCAAGATGTTTTTCCGGGAGATGTTCTTGAACATCATGTATCAATTATTAAAGAGCTTGCTGATACCGTTGTGATCGGTGGTGAAATAAAAGTAAAAAAAGCGGGCAGTAAAGAGTCTTTGACCGCTGCTTTAGTTGATAGCGTATTAATTGCAATAAGGTCAAGCCAAAGTTTGTTTGGATAGTTAGGAGATTGTTCATGAGTAAAGTCTTTATAACAGGAATCGGTGTTGTATTTCCAGGTGGAAATAATGCAGAGCAGTTGTGGCAATATATGCTTGAGGAAGCAACTCAGCCTGTTAAGGGCTTTGATATTTTTTCTGATCGAATTGCTAATCGTTATATCTTTTCTTGTGAAGATGTTAATGAAAAAAATAGTCATGGTAGAACAGAAGAACTGGCAATGAATGCTGTTCATCAAGCAATTAAAGATTCACAGCTTGGGGATGAAATAAAGTTAAGAGGAGGCTTATCTATAGGAACAACAATGGGAGATGAGTCTGAATTAGAAAGTTCACGTTTTGAAGATGGATTTGAAAACGCAAAAAAAGATTTTCCTTTTCAAATGTCTTCAACTATCGCTAGCAGTTTTGGCTTGTGTGGCCCGAATCTGACAATTAGTAATGCCTGTACCTCTGGTTTATATGCGATTGATATGGCTGCTGAGTCAATTCGGCGTGGTGATGCTGACTTAATGATTGCTGGTGGTGTAGAGTCCTCTTCTAGAATTGTTTTGTCATGTTTTAATCGTTTAGGGGCCTTGGATGAGGGAAAATGTCGTCCATTTGATACTGAGAGAAAAGGAACTGTTTTAGGTGAAGGGGCTGCGTTTGTTGTACTTGAATCAGAAGAAAGCATGCTTAAACGAGGATATAAAAACTACTACTGTGAATACAAGGCTTCAGGATGGAGTTGTGATGCGCATCAGCCAACTGCACCTGAACCTGGAGGAGAGCAAATTGAAAGAGCTCTGCGTGAAGCGCTTACTTCTAGTGATATAAAAGCAGATGAAATTAATTGTATTTTACCGCATGGTACTGGAACACCATTAAATGATGCATTAGAAGTTTCGGTATTAACTAAAATTTTTGGTGGTAATGAAAAGCTACCATATGTTACTGCAATTAAATCTCGTTTAGGACACAGTGGCGGAGCTTCTGGTGCATTTTCTATTGTTGTAGCTTGCTTGATTTTTAAGCACAAACTATTACCAACAACGGTCAACCTTGAATCAAAAGAATCTAGTTTTGAATTTCCGATCCCTATCGATGAACCTATTCATTTAGATGCTCATAATATTTTGGTGAATGCTTACGCATTTGGAGGTAATAATATTTCGGTTGTGGTGGGAAGATAATGAGTATTTATATTACTGGTGTCTCCCCAATGATACCTAACATTAAAAGTAGAAGTGAATTAACAAATTTTGATGTTAATCAGAAAATGTCATTAGTTGAGCATGACTGGTTTGATCCTAAAGTTGATTTGGGAGGCCGAGGTTTTCGATATTTTACTACTTCAACTCAATATATGTTGGCTGCGATTAAAAACTTGCCTGAACATAACTGTGAACTAAGTGATGAAGCAAAAGGCATTATTATTGGTAGCAATAGTTGCACACGAAAAGTTTTAGATGAAATGGATAAAGCGATTATTGAAAAAGGGGCTGAAGGCATTAATCCTATGCATGCTCCTTCATTTTGTGCCAATGTGGCTACAGGCGTATTATCAATTAAAAATAAAGCGAAAGCATTTAATATTACACTAATGAATCCGATGACTGCTGGCTTAGAAGCGATTATATATGCCAAAAATGCTTTACTTAATGGTCGGGCCCATTATGCGATTGCAGGAGCTATGGAAGATGTTAGCGAATTTAATTTAAATAAACATTATACCGTTAAAACTATAGGGGGAGCTTGTGCAGTTGAACTGGCTTCAACAAATGACTTAGCAAAAAATAATAATGAATATTTAAGGATAGTAGAAGCAGCAAGTACCTTTATTCCATCTGCTGATTGCAATAATGTTGAAACAATCATTAGAAATATTTTAGAAAATCAATTGCTACCCATTCTATCAAAGAGAAATATTCAAAAAGTCCATCTATCTAAATTAAATGATTCTCATAGTGGTCGAGTCGCTAGAGTTCTTCAAGATATCTGTAGTCAATTTGATATTCAATTACCAAAAGATGAAGTTGAAGATACACCGCTAGGCTGTTTAGATGCAGTGATTAAACTGTCAAAAAGTTATTTGGATAAAGAAAGTGCATTGTGTATTGCTATTAGTCCGACAGGTCAGCTTTCATGGGTGGAAACAGAATATTCTAAGTCAGGAGATAAATAATTATGGCTGCTAAAAAGTGGTGTCTCATATTGGGTGTTTCAAGTGGTATTGGACAAGCATGTGCACGTTCATTGAGTAAAGATGGTTGGAATATCGTTGGTTTGCACTTTGATATTTCAGAAAGAGAAAATGAGATTGAAACACTCAAAAAAGAGCTTGAAAAAAATAGTGAGCAGGTGGTGTTTTTTAATCGAAATGCCGATAGCAAAAAGGAACGTCGTGATATTGTAGAGCATATAAAAGATTTGCTAAAAGGAGATACGGTTGATCTAATGTTGCATTCTTTAGCATTTGGTACTTTATTACCATTTATCAAAACTGAAGAGGTCGAGAGTGTTATTCAAAAAAGCCAAATGGAAATGACTTTATCGGTTATGGCGCATAGTTTAGTTTATTGGACTCAGGATCTTTGGGAGTCAAAATTGATTAAGTCTGGAGCAAAAATATTTGCAATGACAAGTGGTGGCAGTGTGATGTATTCACAAAACTATGGAGCAGTATCTGCTGCAAAATGTGCACTAGAGTCTCATGCTAGACAACTTGCTACAGAGTTAGCGCCTCATGGCATTATGGTAAATACCATTCGCGCAGGTATTACCGATACGCCTTCTTTAAAGAAAATACCAGAATTTAAAGCACTTATTGAGCGTGCAGAAACCTTTAATCCTCATGGTCGATTATCAACTCCTGAGGATATAGGAGAAGCATTATGTCATCTTAGTAAAATGGAAAGCTCTTGGATGACAGGGAATATTATTAATATTGATGGTGGAGAAATTCTTACCATTTAATTTTACTCAACTTTTAATACTATTTTTAAACACAACTTAAACCTTTAAACAGGAGACTAAAATGTCAGTAGCAGAAAGAAATGAAGAAATCAAAGAAATGGTGTGTGAGATTCTTGAAATTGAAGAGGAGGAAATTACAGAAACAAGTCTTTTTAAAGAAGATCATGATGCAGATTCATTAAGAGCCATTGAAATATTGGCTAGTCTTGAAAGGAATTTTAAGGCAAAGATACCTCAAGATGAATTAGTTCGCATGGTTAATCTTAAAGGTATTTATGAAGTTGTTGACGAATTTGTCGCGCAATAATTCATTCGTTCAAATGTCGTAGCTAATTTGGGGATAATATAAATTGATATGAACACATCAGATAAAAAGCGTGTTGTTATAACAGGTCTTGGCGTGGTGTCCAGCATAGGAGTTGGTTCTGATTCTTTTCTCAGTGCACTACAAAATGGCGTCACTGGTTCTTCAGAAGTTCAGTCTTTTAATACTGATAAATTCCCGAGTCATATTGGATGTGAAGTTAAAGGTTTCGATACTAATTATTCAATTGAAAATATAGAGATTGAAAATTTAGGCAGAAGTAGCCAGATGGCTATAGTTGCTGCTCATCAAGCATTGGTTGATAGTGGTCTGTCAAAAGAAAAGCTGTCAGAAGAACGATGTGATGTGGTCATGGGAACTACAGATGGTGAGTCAGCTACCTTTGATGAGTTTGTTTTAGAATACATTGCTCAGCCTGCTGCGTCATTTGAACAACTACCCCAATTGATTACGGCTGAAGCCATATCGGACTCGGTTCAACAAGCTTTTAGTTTAAAGGGCGATTCAGTTGTTCTTGCAACGGCTTGTTCTGCTGGAAACTATTCGATTGGATATGCTTTCGATAAAATCTCATCGGGTGAGGTTGATATTGTTATTTGCGGAGGAAGTGATTCTCAATGTTTAAAAAACTTTGGTGGTTTTTATCGAATTGGTGCATTAGCGCCAGAAAGTTGTTCTCCTTTTGATATTGATAGAAAAGGTATTTTACCTGGTGAGGGTTCAGGTGTTTTAGTTTTAGAATCTCTTGATAGCGCCAAAAAAAGAAACGCAAAAATTTATGCTGAAATTTTAGGGTATGGTGCAAGTTGCGATGGTCATCATGTTATGCAACCCAACTTAGATGGAATTATTCAATGTAACCAAGATGCATTAGAACGATGCAATGTAAAAGCTGAAGATGTTGATTATATTTGTGCTCACGGCACAGCTACTGCAATTAATGATGTCGTTGAAACGGCGGCTATGAGATCTATTTATGCGGAAAATATGCCTCCAATGAGCTCTATTAAATCAATGTTGGGGCATACGATGGGGGCAGCTAGCGCGCTTTCAGCAATAGCTTGTACACTAGCCATTAAATATGATTTTTTGCCACCTACGGCCAATTTTAAGACAGTCGATCCTGAGTGTGATATAGACTGTGTACCTAACAAAGCTAGAAATGCATCCTTAAACGTAGTTCAAAATAATGCATTTGCATTTGGTGGAAACAATGCAATTGTCCTATTGAAACGATTTACAGACTCGATGGAATAATAAATATGCGATTATTTATTCATGATTGGACTACAGTTTCGCCGATAGGTATCGGTAAAAAAGAATTTATAAAGTCAATTAATCAAAAATCACTAATAACAAAAGCACCTTTAAGTGAACCTGTTAATTTTGATAAGTTTAATAAAAAAGTTCACCTTGGTAAAAAAGGGGTGAGAAATATGGATGACTTAGGTGCGTATGCAACTACCGCCTCTCAACTATTAGTTAATGAAAATTCTGATGCTTTTGACGATAAGTCCAAAGTAGGTGTCATCCTTGGAACTGCAACCGGCAGTATTAAAAGTCAAATTGACTTTATTAGAGATATTCACGAACAAGAAATGATTGAATGGATTAATCCTATTCAATTCCCTCAAACTGTAATGAACTGTGCAGCAGGGCAAGTGAGTATCTGGCACCAATTTACTGGTGTTAATACAACAATATCTTCTGGTTTTCACTCTGGAATTTCTGCTATTGAATATGCGAATAATTCTTTCTGCCAGAAAAGAATAGGTTTTGCGCTAGTTGGTTGCGTTGAAGAGTTTAGTGCTTATTCAAATGCTATATTACCTAAGAAAAATGCTTTGTCAGATAAGCATAAAGTTGGCGAAGGCTGTGCCATGTTTTTGCTGAGTGATGAACATTTATCTAAGCATGATACAGAAATAATAAAAGCTAAAAGGTTATCATATTTCAATCGTTTGTCTTTTAATGAAAAGTTAGATGAACTGTCAAGCCTGATTCAACAGTCGTTAGTTCAACAAGGATTTGATAATAATCATTCAATTAATGTTTGCTTTAATTGTTTTTCAGATGATGAACTGTTTTTTGTTAAAGAAATCTGTAAAAAATTATCTTTTAATAAAGTTGACTTGCTTTGCTCTAATAATTATGTAGCTGATTGCCTCTCTGCGACTAGTGGAATGCAAGTTGCAATTTTGTTAGCTCATCAGAGTATAAGTAATAGTGCAAATAAATATGGCTTGACAGTTACTTTTGACCCTTCTGGGAGAGTCGGAATTTTAATATTAAAATATGGAGAAAAATCATGAGTATCGGTATAACCGGTGTGGCGGTAAAAACGTGTATAGGAAATAATGTTGATGAATATTATCAAGCCTTGTGTCAATTGAAAGATGGTAATAGTCCTCTAAAAGCTTTTGATGAAGATAAATTTAATACCAAACATGCGTATGAAATAGATGATAGAAAAGAGTTAGGTGAGCGTCCATATCGTGCGAGTGAATGGTTACAAGAAGTTGTTGAACAAGCTATTGAAACTGCTCACCTTGATTTATCAAACAAGAAATGTGCCGTTTTTGTTGGTACTGGATTAAGAGAGTTACGTTCGGTTGAGTTGTGGCACAATAAAAAAATGCCGATAAGTATGGAACGTTTACATTTTGGTAAAGCGGTAACAAAAAACTTACCAGATAACATTCAGGTTTATACTTTTTGCAATGCTTGTTCTGCCTCTAACTTTGCGTTAGGTATGGCGATGGATATGTTAGAGTCTGGTGAATTAGATTGTGCAATAGCTGCTGGCACAGACTCAATTACAGAAAGCATGTTCGGCTTGCTTGATCGAGTTAACCCTATGAATCCACAAAGTTTGCGTAGTTTTAATCAAGATCGGCGCGGCGTTATTATGGGAGAAGGTGCCGCGGCAGTTGTCTTGGAAAAAAATCCTGTCAAGCCTAAAGCTTGGTTAAGAAGTGTTGGTTTTTCTTGTGATGCGTACCAAGACACAGCACCAGAGCAAAGTGGCTTAGTAACAGCAATGAGTGATGCCAGTCAACGTTCGAAAATTGCTCCTGCCGATATTGATGCGTTATTTGTACATGGCACAGGAACAATATTAAATGATGAAGTGGAATTGGCGGCAAGTAATCAATTTTTTAGTGATAAAACGAATGACCTTTTCGTTACTGGTGTTAAACCTAACATAGGACATACTTCAGGTGCTTCTGGTTTAGTCAGTGTTATTACTGCAATTATGAGTTTACAAAATAATGAAGTGCCTCCTATTTTTGGTTTAGAAAATCCCATTGAAGGTAGCACACAAATAAAGCTTTTAGCGAAATCAATTTCGGCTGAAACAATACAGAATATCCAAGTTAATGCATTTGGTTTTGGTGGTGTTAATGCTGTAGCAGTTATATCAAGGAGCTAATGAAATGAATAAAAAATTAATTGCTGTTACTAGTGTAGGGTGGGAAATACCTGGCTGGAATAATGAGAGTGTTTTAGATGCTTTAGATGACTCAGTGGTATACGGAGAATTTAAACCTCAAGATGTTCTGGGTAAAAAAGGGCTTCGATATAAAGATGAAGCAACTAAGTTGGCTTTATGTGCTGTGCATAAAGCACTTGATAGAGCAGGCATACTTGAACTTGAAAAGGAACAAAGAAAAGATATTGGTATTATTGTTAGTTCTAACTTGGGTAATATGGATACCGTTTGCCAAGAGTCTGAAATTATTCATCAAGAACATGTTGATAAAACAAGCCCAATGAATTTGCCCGTTGCTTCTAGCAATGTAATACCTTCAAGTATTGCTATTCGTTATGGATTTAAAGCGGTAAACCTAATGCTATGTAATGGTGCAACTTCAGGCGTTGATGCGATTAACATGGCTATACAAATGATTCGCTCAGGTAGAGCAGAAAAAATGGTTGTTGTTGGTGTTGAACCTTGTAATGAAATTACGGAACAAATGATGACGGAGTGTAACCCTGATAACCCTAATTGTTCTCCTGCTAATTTAGGTGAGCTGGCATCATGTCTTATTCTAGAAGCCTATGATGAGAATTCATCGGCTAAAGTTTATGGTTTGCTTGGAGACTATGAATATTTTTCAGAGCCAAAACTATTCTCGTCTAACTATGTAGAGCCCGATGTCTGGTTTGTGCCTGCTCAAACATCTAGCAGAAGTAAAAATTTTATTAACTCGGTTAAGAAGGAACAATTCAATAATTCTGCACTAGTCGATGCTTCTAAAAATACCGGTGAGTTATATGGTGCTTTAGGTGTTTATCAGGTGCTTCAGGCATTATTTTATTTAAAGCGTGAAAATAAACAAACAGCGTTAGTTAGTAATGGACTAACCTATGGCGATGGCTTGTCTTCGATAGAAGTTAAAGTTCAATAGAGATTAGTATTTAATTATTTTTATAATCATAAAGTTAACATAATAGGGCAAATAAAATGAACAAACTATTAGATAAGGAAGTAATTGATAGCAAAGTTTTTGAACAGTTGTTATCAACAGATAATGTAAAATCATTTCAAATGTATCCTCGATTTGAAGGGTGTAATATTAATACCTATATAGGCTTTAAGCATGTGATGTATCTTGCTGAAGAAGCCGTTATTCAGTTTTATCGAGAACATGGCATTATTCCTAGAAAACTTTATGAAGATAATGGAATTTGCTTTGATTTGGTTGATCATAATATTCGAATTCTTCACGGGCTAAAAATGGATGATTTAGTTGATATTGAAGTACAACCAAAGAAAACAAAAAATAAGGAAATGGTTTTTGCTTTCAGAATGTATGTTGATCGCGATGGTAAGAAAATTAAAGCTTCTACCGGAAATATAGCGGTTATGTTTAAACAGCACGATGGTGTTACTGATTTTGAACAGGTTCCAGATTCTGTGCAGCCATTTGTTGTTTCTAAATTAGATCGAACTGGACAGTTTAAAGCACCAAGAACACCAGATTTTGACCCTTCTGAAGGGCGTGGTGAAAATCAACCAGATGATTCTTTAATCACACAAGTTTATAAACCTGAAGACAATGTTTTTGTATGGAAGTGGCACATTCCTTATATATACTGTCATTATACTAAATTTATGCAAATGTCTGGTTACGTTCGTATTATGGAAGAAGTTGCAGACTTGTTCTGGGCCGATCGCGGTATTTCTATTTATACTTATTTAGATACTCGTCAGTGGATACCGGTGGTTCCATCGGCAAAAATTACTATGCTGCAAGATGCAATTATGGAAGAAACTATTTATACCGTTTTCCGCATGGATTATATTTTCCGAGACTCTACTTACACACATATTATGGATTGCTATGTAAAACGTGATGGAAATTTAGTGCATGTGGCTACGGGTGAAATTACTCATGGTTATGCTAAAAATGTTAGCCGAAAGGAGTGGAAATTAGTTTCGTTTGATGAAATTACTTTAAATGCGTTAAATAACAAATGAAAAAGTGTCGGTTCTATTTTCACTTTAGAAGCCCCTATTCGTGGATAGGGGCACGTTGGCTAGAGAAACTTACTTCGCTTAATGTGGAGTATGTTCCTTTTTGGGAATTAGATGACTTATCTCGTGATTTAATTACTAAAAATGGGGGAGAGCATTCTTATACCCCAATGTCTAAAGCAAAGCATTTATATATTTTACAAGATATTAAACGTATCACTTCAAAATTAAATTTAAAATTAAAGTGGCCGCCATCTCCTGATAATCAGCATTGGGAAATTCCTCATTTAGCTTATCTTTACGCAAGAAAAGAAGGTAAAGGCAAAGAATTTTTCAACAAGATACATGAAGCACGTTGGGAAAAAGGTGAAGATATTTGTAATAGAGATGTTATAGCAAAAATTGCTGAAGCGTGTCACCTAGATATAGAGGCGACTAAAAATGCATTTGAGAATGAAGATATCAGGCAAGATTCAGTTGTTGAAATGATGAAAGCTTATGAAGATGGTGTATTTGGAATTCCCTTTTTTGTTCATGGGTATAATAAGTTTTGGGGAATCGATCGTTTTGAATTATTTGTGAAATCCATTCAAGGAGAGCTACCTGAAATTACTAGTACTGCAGATTCTTTTTTGCCATACTACGAAACCGATCATCCTGGTGGGTGTGGTTAAAGTTTTTTACTAGGAGTTTTTGAGATGACAATGTGGTTGGTGTTCGGACTGCTGGTATTACCTTGGATACTATGCATTTTATTTGGCTTTTTTTTAGCCTATAAGCTTTATCACCCTTATACTAAACCAAGGCGTAAAACTGCTAAGAACGAATTAAATCTCAAAAGTTATAAAATACCTTCTAGTTCAAATGTGGAGTTGGATAGCATATTTTTGGAAGCCAAAGGTGCAAAACACTTGGTTTTGATTACCCATGAAATAGGTTCTTTTAAAGAAAGTAAATTAAAAATAGCTCAACGTTTAATATCTGAAGGTTTTAGTGTTCTGCTTTTTGATTTGAGAAATCATGGAGGCAGTAGTCGAGATCGTTCACTCTGGCCAATGAGTGAACGTTTTACTGATGATATTGAATCTGCTCTTGAATTTGCGAGAAAAGAGTTTTCTCAAGTAGAGACTTTTAGTTTGTATAGTTTTTCTTTTTCGACTTTTCCTACGCTTTATATTATCAATCGAGATATGAAACAACCTTGTAATATTATTTTAGATAGTGGTCCTAGTCATCAGGTGGAAGGTTTGTATGGTAAATTTTTAGATGCCTTGGGTAAAGAACTTGGAATGCTTCCTGGTTTTTTTAAATATAAAGCTTTCTATCCGGTTGTGAAATTCTGTTTTCAATTTTTTGGCTTGCGTATGCTAGCCACAACTTGGCCGCCTGATTTTTCGAAGATTAAGAGTAAAGTTTTATTTATCACTAATGATAGCGATCCTATTTTTCCTGAAAGCGATATTTTAAAAGTAGCGGAGAGTATTGAAGATAAGCAAGTTATTTTGTATGAAAACTCATCACACTTACAAGCATATCGGGTCGATCCTGATCATTATGAAAATGGTTTAATTCAGTTTTTGAATCAGCAAACGGTAAAAACTTAATGGAATTAGTAGTAAAAAATGGTCAACTGTATTATGAGTCTTATGGTCAGGGAGATTGCATCATTTTTTTAAATGGTTTCGCTTCAGGAATTAGTAATTGGTATCCGATTATTCGAGATTTAAAGCGGCAATATCACTGTGTTTTATTTGATTATGTTGGGACTGGAGAGAGTATTAATGAACCTGACTATGAATTTAGCTTAGATTCTTATGCTGCTGATTTAAATGCTTTAATGGAAATGATTGGGGTAGAAAGCGCACATATTGTTGGTTATTCAATGGGAGGCTGGAATGCTCAATATTTTTCACAAATCTATCCTGAAAAAGTAAAAAGTCTTACGTTAATTAATTCGAGCTCAAAAATATTTGAGCGCCAAAACTGGATTATTTCTCATTTTATAACTGTATTACGAGACTCAGAAATAAACGTGTTTAGTCAACTAATGTTTATCAGTTATTATTCCCCAGAGTTTTTTGAAAAAAATGCAGAGTATCTCGAAAGGCTTAAAAAACTGGCTGTGTTAACTTTTGAAAAGCAAGACAATGCTAACTGGGAGAAAGTTTTGCAGAGCTGTTTACCTTTTAATGCTGAAGAACACCTTAAAACTTTAGCTACCCCAACATTGGTCATCTCTGGTGAACATGATGTTTTATGTCCAAGGTTAACAGCACAACGCTTTAAAGAACTAATAGCTAATTTACAATGGGAAGAATATGCTTCTGTTGGTCATGCAATACCTATGGAATGCAGTAAGCAACTGAGAATATCGCTTAACGATTTTTTAGAGAAGCTTTAAGCGTTTTGCACATATAGCTAAATCACTATCAATTGTCACAATAAAAGCCGTTATTTTTGCCGCTCTTTTCGTTGTCAGCGGCTATGCACTGCGCCAGACGCCTTAATAGTGACAAAAATCCCTGACTTTTCTCTATGCCAATTGATAGTGATTTAGCTATATTATTTAATCATTTCTTTATTATCACCTGTTGAAATTTATGTCAGCATCAATGAAACGAATTGTTTGCGCTTACAGGCTAAAACTCGGTTCAAACTATTATCTATATTATTAAATATTTATATAAAGAATAGTGGTTTTGATCTAAAAAACAGATTCTGTTTATCGGTATTTCCCGCCTACATTGCAAAATTGTATTGATTTGGATCAACTTTAAGTCAAAAGTAATCGGTAGCATATAAAACCATTATTGTTAATCAGGAGATGCTGAGTGCCGTTTTACATTGAAAGAGGAAAAATTCCTCATAAAAGACATATTAAGTTTGAAAAAGAAAATGGGGAGTTGTATCGAGAAGAGTTATTCTCAACCCATGGTTTTTCTAATATTTATTCCAATAAATATCATCATAATATGCCGTGTAAAGTTGTTGAAGTTAAACCTCATAATATTTTTCATGGTGAAGAGTGGAAAGATTCCTTATTACAAAATTATAAAGTACATACATCAAAATGTAGTAGTGAAGGTAACTTTTTTGAATCTAGAAAAATGCACCTATTTAATAATGATGTAGCGCTTTATACTGCTAATGTCACTCAAGATACCGATCAGTTTTATCGAAATGCTTATGCCGACGAGGTGGTGTTTGTGCACCAAGGTTGTGGCGAGTTAACTTCAGAATATGGCAATGTTAAGTTTGAAGAGTTTGACTACTTAGTTATTCCTAAAGGTACAACCTATCAGCTAAAGTTTGAAAATTACGATGATAATAAGTTGTTTATTATTGAGTCAGCATCTATGGTTACCATTCCTGCTCATTTCAGGATTCCTACTGGTCAGCTATCTGAATCTGCACCTTATTGTGAAAGAGATATAAGGAGACCGGAATTACAAGAAGCAAAAGTTGAAAAAGGTGAGTTTGAATTATTTATTAAATATGGCTGCCGATATCAGGTTTCTGTACTCGAATGGCATCCCTATGATCTTGTTGGTTGGGATGGTGCTTGTTATCCGTGGGCAATTAATTTAAAAGAGTATGCTCCTAAAGTGGGTAAAATTCATTTGCCACCATCCGATCACCTGATGTTTACCGCTAACAATTTTGTTGTCTGCAATTTTGTACCCAGACTTTATGATTTTCATCCCGAAGCTATTCCTGCGCCTTATTATCATACCAATATCGATAGTGATGAAGTGCTTTATTATGTTCATGGAAATTTCATGAGCCGTACTGATATTGAAGAAGGTTCTATTACATTACACCCTAAAGGTATTCCTCATGGTCCTCAACCGGGTAGAACAGAAGATTCTATTGGTGTTGCTGATACGTTTGAATATGCTGTTATGGTGGATACATTTGCACCATTAAAACTTACTGATAACTTCAGAAGTTGTATGGTGAATGATTACAACCAAAGCTGGTTAGAAAAATAATAAAGGGGAATTAATCATGAGTGTAGAAAATAATCCATTAGGTTTAACTGGAATTGAATTTACTGAGTTTGCATCGCCAGATAATGACTTTATGAATGATGTGTTTTTAGAGTTTGGTTTTTCTAAATTAAAAAAACACAAAGATAAAAATATTACTTATTACAGACAAAATGATATTCATTTTTTACTTAATGGAGAGAAAGAAGGTTTTACTGCTGAGTTTGTTAAAAGTCATGGTCCAGCAATTTCATCGATGGGATGGCGTGTAAAAGATGCTAGTCGTGCTTTTGAAGTTGCATTAGAGCGTGGTGCAAAAGCAGCTGATAACGCTACTAAAGATCTTCCATATCCGGCTATTTATGGTATCGGTGATAGCTTGATTTATTTTATTGATAAATATGAAGAAGGGGATTCTATTTGGGATAATGACTTCAACTCACTTGAGCAGCCGGTGGTAGTTGAAGACAAAGGTTTTCTAAGAATTGATCATTTAACGAATAATGTTTTTAAAGGTACTATGGAAAAGTGGGCTGCTTTTTATAAAGATGTGTTTGGTTTTACTGAAGTGAGATATTTTGATATTAAAGGTGCAAAAACGGCATTGCTTTCATACGCGCTAAAGAGTCCTTGTGGGACTTTTTGTATTCCGATTAACCAGGGAAAAGATGATAACAATAATCAAATTGACGAGTATCTTGATATTTATAACGGGCCCGGTGTTCAGCATTTAGCATTTTTGACTAAAGACTTAGTGAAATCTTGTGATGCGTTAGATCCGGCTAAAATAGATACGTTAGATATTGGTGATGATTATTATGAAAGTATATTTGAACGAGTGCCTTTTGTTAAAGAAGATAAACAGCGCATTAAAGACCATCAGATATTAGTGGATAGTCAAGCTGACAATACCTACTTATTGCAGATCTTTACTAAAAATTTATTTGGCCCAATCTTTATAGAGTTAATTCAGAGAGAAGGCGATAACGGATTTGGCGAAGGTAATTTTCAGGCATTGTTTGATTCGATAGAAAGAGATCAAGAGAAGAGAGGGGTGATTTAAACTAGAGAATGAACCATCCCAAGGCTTATTAAAATAACTGTTTTCAGTCTTTCTTATTTTGAATGAAATTACATGTTTTGTAATTTCATTCTTTCAACCCCTGTTCTCAAGAGCCTTGATACTCTATTTAATTGTAGTAGCTCAGACTTGATCTGACAGTTACCCGTTTTTCCAACGGTATCTGTCAGTTTAGATTTGAGCTAAATTCTTTTCAGCCCAAATCAATTTACCATCAAGTAAAGTTTCTTTTGGCGTTCTGCCACAGCACATTTTTCCTTGATGAGTTCGGTCATTGTTATAGTATTCCATCCAAACGTCCAGATCTTTTTGCAAATCTTCCATCGATGAGTACAGCTTTTTCCTAAAGGTGATCTGGTAAAACTGATTCAATATCGTCTTGTGAAAGCGCTCGCAGATCCCGTTCGTTTGTGGTGACATCGCTTTCGTTTTGGTATGGTCAATATCATTGATCGCCAAGTAAAGCTGATAATCATGATGCTCTACGCGACCACAGTACTCAGTTCCACGGTCAGTTAAAATGCGCAACATTGGCAATTCATTTTGATTAAAGTAGGGTAATACTTTGTCATTTAATATATCTGCGGCGGTGATTGGCGTTTTGGTTGTGTAGAGCTTTGCAAAAGCAACTTTGCTGTAGGTGTCAATAAAGGTCTGCTGATAAATTCGGCCAACGCCTTTGAGGTTACCCACATAAAACGTATCCTGAGAGCCTAAGTAGCCTGGGTGAGCGGTTTCTATCTCACCACAAGCTTCGTCATCATGTTTCTTCTTTTCAAGCGCAGCAACTTGCGCATCGCTTAAAATGATACCGTCATTAGCGACCTTTTCCTCAAGTGCTTTAAGACGCTTTTTGAAGTTTTCCAGATCATGACGAAGCCAAATTGAACGAACGCCGCTGCCAGAAACAAAGACACCTTGTTTACGCAGCTCATTGCTTGTTCTATGTTGACCAAAGGCTGGTTGTTCAATGGCATAGGCAACAACGGCTTGTTCTGTCGCCTCATCAACTCTATTTTTAGGATTGGCCTTACGTCTGGTCTTTTCGATTAAGGCGTCAATTCCACCTTCTTCAACTAACTCTTGATAACGATAAAATGTATCTCGAGATACGCCCATCACTTTACAGGCTCTTGAAACATTATTGAGTTCTTCGGCTAAGTTTAATAAACCTGCCTTGTGTTTAATAATTGGATTGTTAGTATGTAGCATGAGAGTTACCTTTTGTTTTGATTTAAAGATTCGACACCTTTATCAAAACGGGTAACTCTCTTCTAGTCAAGCTGAAGTGTCAGATGAAGTCGGAACTAATACAATTTAATATTACTAGTGTAAGTCGTTGCTACCTATATTGTTTGTAATTAATCAGTTTTGTTATCTTAATCTATTGATATTTAAGAGGAATAATATAGGAGCTTGTATTTGATTACTGTAAATCTTATTGAATCCAAGAGTTGACTTAGTGATGAAGTTAGGTAAGTATTTGATAATAATAAAAAGTTGGAATGCCATTGAATGGGCGTTTGAGATTTAATGAGTTCAATATACTGTTATGTGAAATTGTATGGAAAGAATCACTTTTAAAATGTTCACAAAAGGAAGTACAGAGTGGGTTTCGAATGGAGCCCAAATTACTTCTGAAGAAAATTTGTCAAAAATTGAACGTGTTCTCGAAAGCATTGGCTCTATCATTGTTGAGCATTGGCATTTTTACGGCAGTCGTGCGCCTGATAGAGAGATATTCGATGATTACGAAGACTTTATTGAATACTTAAATGAAAATGCAGTTGCTGGAGATGCTGTACACATTTGGAGTATGCATGAAGTCTGTACTGATGGTAATGAATTAATATATGGTAAATGCCCTAATGATGAAGGGTTAACTCCTAAAGGTGGAGCGTATTGAAAACACATAACAAAACGCGGTTATTGATGTCTTTCCGCTCCGCTTAAATACACGAAAACGCTTGGCGTTAACTTTATGAGACGAACATGAAAGAATTCAAGGACTTTACTAAGTGTGTTGGCGCTATGGCTAGAGTATTAGATTTGAATGTTCCTCATGAAAACAAAATAAGAGGCTTACACGAGTATTTAGTAGTACTTAAAAATGAAGAAGGCGGTAAAAATATACTAGCAGTTCTTGGTACAGGGTTAATAACTGAGTTTGAGCTAAGACGTTTCTTTATGGAACACATGGCAACGTTCGTATTGGAGTCTAACTCTGTATATAGTACTTCGAAAAACATATTCGAAAATGAAGAGCTGAAAGAATGCTTTGATAAATGCATATTTGGAAGGTCTGCTATACCTTAGGATTATGACTTAAACCCTCCAGGCGTTGAAGAGTTAACAAGAAATTGAAAAACGACGCACAACTACGGGCCTTAATTGAGTGTTAAGACAACAACGGTGTGATATGAATCTAAAATCCAAGTCGTTCCTATTGAGCAAGATGTTTTTCTTAATTGCTTTTGCAATTGGTTCATTCTCTCTTTTGGCGGAGAGTATCGTTCCAAATAAAGTAAACTATTTGGACTTAGCGAAAGGGCTACCAATGGAGTTTAAATTTACTCGAAATTCTGAAGTATTGGATGGTACTATTTTACGAGAGAGTTTAACTTTTAAGTCGGTTAAACCTGCATATGTAGATAATGGCGGTGACAAATGGTATCAGCGATTTTACTTTAGAGAACAAACTTATGTTACAGAAAATATAGCGAAAAAAGCTTTTGCAGAAAAAATCTATAAGTTTACTAAAGGAAAACATATCGCGACGAAGTGTCCTTATTACAGCGTGAGAGAAAAGGAGAAAATCTACTCTATATCTGCAACTTGTAATTTTAGATGGAAAATAGGTAGATTAGTGAGGAATTTGAAGAACTCATTTATTAACAATGATAATGGACTATCTGTTGCTATATGGTGTAAATCTGGCGGTTCCTGTAAAGTTGAGAATAGTGTCAACAATATAAGGCAGTAGATGAATCACTGTTTGAGGTATTAATAACGTTAAATAAGGAAACTATGAAATACATTTGAGCCTTAGTTATTATTTTTATGAGTTTTACAGTTAAGGCGACTAGCATTATAATGATTGGAGTCCTTGAACTCAAACTATTTAGACCTCGTAGCCAACGAAAAGTATAATAATGCATTGGGGCCTTTAAAATTTAGTTTAATTGATCTTTGCGATGTTCTATATTGTTTTTACTTTAGTCGAGATGGAAAAGCACCGTCAGCATGGATTATGTCTAAGCTGCCACCAAACATGAAAGATAAAGATATATTAAATAGACAGTTTGCAAAGTATCTCATATTGGTTGTTAGTAAGAAGTCGATTGTTTACACAAAAAATGCACAACATAATTAATAGTTAGTTAAAGGGTGAAAATGCGAGACCTTGTCTACTTTATAATCCTCCTAAATTTCATACTGTTTTTCGGTTTGGCTCATGCATCGGATGAACGTTCGATTTTTAGATTGTCTACATTGGAGCACGCAAAGGTTGTACGTAGTTGGCTTGTGCAACAAGACTATCAAGATGGAATATCCATCGAAGAGGCGAAGCTTGTTGGTGAAATGTATTGGCGAAATCATCGGCATGAGTCTAGATTCTTCGCTGGAGCGTTAGGAGAGCCGGAAGAGCAAGGAGAAAATTGGTTTATTCCATATCACCATGGTTTGGCCGCTGAACGTTCTGAACATGGAGTACTTATAAATAAAATAACGGGATCATGTAGCCATCCAAAACTTAAAAGTGATTTAGCTAGCTTGCTTTTAGAAAAAGAAATTGAGAAACTTGACCAGTTTATTACTAGCAAGTTATTGAAGAATGATGAAAAAAGGTAGCGAATTCTAATTAGATTTTAGATACAAAAGGAATTTAATTTCATGTCAAACTTCAAAAATTATTCCTTGCAAGAACTCTACGATAGTTTGAAAACGATTGATAAGGATAAATGGCCCGATAGAGTTAAAGAAATAAAGGAAATAATTTTGGAAAAAGAAAGAAAGCTAAATCTATAAAGCCTTCTATAGAAATGCATATGGTTTCTACTGCAAACTATATTCCCGCCTATTCCATAGAGAAAAATTTTGGTGTCGTAAAGTCAATTCAGGTTCGTTCTAGATCAATTGTTGGAAACTTTTTTGGAAGCATTCAGATGATGTTTGGAGGAGATATTTCAATTTATGCCGAACTATGCGAAAGAACCAGGCAGGATGCGTTTGATGATGTTTGCCTTAAAGCATCTAATCTTGGGGCAAATGCAGTTATAAGTCTTCTATATGAAACCAATGAAATTATGGACGGTCTTACGGAAGTATTGTGTTATGGTACAGCGGTACATGCAAAACCTGAAGAAAATGATTGACTGGGACTGAAAAAAGAAGCCCACAAGATATTAAGGTACATCATATGAAGCAAATTATATTTGTTGCTCTAATACTAATTACTGGAAAGTTAGCGCAGGGAGAATCTCTGGCTGAAGGAATGAATCTCGATTTTAAAGTTGAGCACTGTAATAGCAAAGTTGATAAATCTTATATTGATTATGAATATGATGAAAAAGCTGATCGAGTTAAAGTCGTTATATTTACCAAAGTTAATGGTGCTTATGATATTTTTTCTCCTAAAATTGGTGGGACTGTAAATAGGATAACTCTAACTGTAGAGGCCAAAAACGATGATGGTGGAGTGACTTTATGTGAGTGCGGAACTCGATTTGAATTTGTTTTCGATAAAAAGTGGGATTTTGATAAAATATATTATGTTCAAAATGATCGAGTAATGTTAGAGAAAAAACTATAGTTTTACTTATTTTGTATCAGCAATTGATACAATGAGAAAGCACTTTGACCGAGGCAGATAATGCTATATTAACAACAAGGGAGAAAAAATAAATGGGGTGGGCAATCCACTATATAGAGAAACTAAAAAATAATGAGATTGTTTCCTTTAGACCAAGGGGAAATTCTATGAAAGGTAAAATAGAATCAGGACAATTATGTACTGTTGAACCAGTTGAGGAAGCAAAACTTAAAAAAGGAGACATTGTGCTTTGCAAGGTCAATGGAGCCGAGTATCTTCATTTAATTAAAGCAATTCAAGGTAATCGATATCAAATAGGAAACAACATCGGACGAATTAATGGTTGGATTAGCTTTAACTCAATATACGGAAAGCTAGTGGATATTGAGCCATAATATTTAACTGGTTAAAAAATCAGGTTTCTTATTGTATGAGGATAAACGAAAATAATTTAGCTTTTATTCAGTTTATATTTCCTCAATTTTAGTGCGATTGTATTATGTGAAACATTCAACCTCTCTGCGAGCAGTCTGGTTGAAGGGTAGGTGTTCATCATTTGTGATAGCAAGTTACGCTCATAATCGGCAACAGCTTGTTTTAAATTGGTCACTTCTATTGTGGATTCATTTTTCGTGTTTTTTTGGGTAGAAGTATTAAACAACAAATCATTTGCACTTAATAAGTTATTGTTAGATATGGCAACAGAGCGGAAAATCAAATTTTGTAGCTGGCGAATATTTCCGGGCCAATGGTGAGCCTCTAAACGAGTAATTGCTTCGTTGCTAATACGGCTGTTTTTTCGGTTAACCTGAATACCTGCTAATTTTACAAAATGTTCAGCAAGTAATTTAATGTCGCCTTTTCGCTCTCTTAATGGTGGTAACATTAAACTCAACACATTTAATCGATAGTAAAGATCTTCACGGAACTGGTTGGTTTTAAATAAGGTGTTTAATTTTCGATGCGTCGCACTAATAATTCTAACATCAACCGTTCTTTCTTTATTACTCCCCAATCTTCTAAAAGTATAATCTTGTAAAAAACGTAATAACTTTGCTTGAAGATAAGGTGACATTTCTCCTATTTCATCAAGAAATAAAGTGCCTCCATTAGCTAACTCAAACAGGCCGGGTTTACCACTTTTCAATGCACCAGAAAAAGCGCCTGAGGAATAACCAAATAATTCACTTTCTAATAAATTTTCGGGTAATGCAGCACAGTTAATTGCCAGAAAAGGATTGTGTTGACGAGAGCTATTTTCATGAATTGATTTAGCTAGAATTTCTTTACCGGTTCCAGTTTCTCCTGTTATTAAAATAGGAAGCTCTAACTCTGAAAAACGATTGGCGCGGCTGATTATATCTTTCATTTCACTTGATTCTGCAATAATTGTACTGCCTTGAAAGCGGCTTTGCTGAATTGAGGAGATAGTAAGCCCTAACCTCTCTGGTCGTTTTAGAGTTATTACAGCACCTTTGACCAGGCTTTGCGTTTTATTTTGGGTAATGATTGGTGTTATTTCTGCAAAGTAGTTAGTGTCCATACAAGTTAACTCTAATGAAGAATGATTAGGTTGCAACAGCCTATCTAAAGGTTCAGAAAAAAACTTTGTAATTGGTTGTTGGTAAATTGCTTCTTCTGTTAAGCCTAATGTTTCAATCGCTGAATTATTAATTTTTAAAATATTGCCAGAATCATCAATATCAAATAATGGATCAGGCAAATTGGATAATAATGCATCTAAATGGAGCCGTTTGGCTTCACTAGGTAAAAACTCGATATCTATAATTTTTTTGATGCCAGGAATCTGTAATATTTTTTGTTTAATGGTTATGCTATCTTTATTAACTTCATGGCTGTGGTACTGCACAAAAGTGTGGTGTGTTTCCATTTCTAAACCGATAAGATCAATGTTCAAAGTCGCAAAAACACTTAAGATTTCGTAAGTTATCCCTAAACGGTTTTCAGATTGTATATCAATCGTCTGATGATTTGTCATAAATTTATTACGCGTAATATATGTATTACATATATTAACGAATACTCTATCTGTTCTTCAAGCCTTTATTTTTAAGGGAATCAATCTGTTACTGATTATTTGTTGTAATAAAAATATTACATTGGATTGCTTGGTATTAATTTTTGTTTTTCTAACTTATTGATAAATAAGGAAAAATAAAGTTGGCCTAAATTTTGCTTAAATAGTCTCAATACCAATCAATGAGGCAAAACTTTGTGACGGATAATTTTATGAAAGTAAATCATGTAAGAGGTGATAAGCGTAGCAAAAGTGCTCTGGCTGGAAATCCTTCTTGGTCAGGTGATCTCAAAAGAACACGTAATGCTGGCCCCGGTTTAGATTATAAAAGTTTTGATGGAACCGGGTTTTCAACTAAAGCGGTTCATGCCGGTACAACAGATGATGAAAAAACAGGGGCTGTTGGCACACCCATTTATCAAACCTCGACTTTTTTATTAGATAACGATCAGTATGATTCAATCGAACAAGGTCATGCTAGAGATCGTTTTATTTATAGTCGTTATGGAAACCCAAACCAATGGGCTGTACAACAAAAAATAGCGGCGTTAGAAAATGCTGAATCGGCACTGGTTTTCAGTTCTGGTATGGCGGCGATTACTGCGGCGGTTATGGCTTTGGTTGATAAAGGTGGGCACGTCGTTGCGTCAAACGAACTTTATGGTGGAACACACAGTTTATTTAATCATGATTTTCCTAACTGGGGTATGTCAACAACTTATGTTGATCCTAGTGATTTTGATGCAATCGAGGCCGCAATTCAACCAAATACTCAGGTGCTTTATTTTGAAGCATTAACTAACCCTCTATTAAAGTTAGCTGATTTAGAAAAGTTAGTTGCCATTGCAAAAAAACATCATTTAAGAACGATTATTGATGCAACCTTTGTGACCCCAATTGCATGTCGTCCACTTGACTGGGGAGTTGATTTAGTTGTGCACTCAGCTTCTAAATATTTAAATGGCCATAGCGATTTAATTGCTGGTGTTGTTGTTGGAAGTCGAAAGTTAGTTGATATGGTGTGGCCGAAGTTACTTAACTTTGGCGGTAATCTTGATCCACATGCAAGTTACCTGTTAGAGCGAGGTTTAAAAACATTAAGCATTCGAATGAGAGCCCATGAAGAGTCAGCTTATGCTTTAGCAAAATATCTTGATAACCACAAACAGGTTAAAAATGTCATCTATCCAAAATTACCATCTTACCCTGATGCCGAGTTAGCTCTCAAACAATTAAAGCTGGGTGGGGGAATGATCTCTTTTGTTGTTGAGGGTGGTGACCAAGCTGCTTTACAACTACTTAAACATTTGAAGTATGTGAAGTCAGCGACCAGTTTAGGTGGCGTTGAGTCTTTAGTCAGTTTGCCATTCAATTCTTCACAAGCTTCGTTTACTAATAAACAAAGAGAAGACATGGGAATTTTTCCTGGGTGTGTTCGCCTCTCAGTAGGTATTGAAGATCCACAAGATTTAATTAATGACTTTGAACAAGCATTAGCAAAATTAGCAGAATAAACAGGAGCATAAAATGCGTAATAATATTTCAGTTTCAGCTTTAAGTGAATTTGTTAACGAAGTAAAAGAAAAGCCGGAAGAAGGAGTAAGCAGCTTTGGGGTTGAACTTAACTGGCAAAGTGGTACTCGTTTTGTGGTTAACACGCTGCCAATGGAAGTTGGTCCGCATAAGGTGAGTCGTGATTTTTCTTGGGTTATTGATGAGCCTAGGCAATTGTTAGGTACTAATCATGCTCCAAATCCTAGTGAATATTTACTGTCTGCTTTGGGGGCTTGTATTTCTGTTGGTTTTACTGTTGGAGCATCATTGATGGAAATTCAACTGGAATCGCTTAAAGTTTCTGTTAAAGGACAAATTGATCTTGCTGGTTTTTTAGGTGCACGCGAAGGTGCTCCAATTGCGTTTGAAAAAATTGAATATGAAATTGAAGTGATTGGTGATGGTACACCTGAACAATTTGAAATACTTCGTGAAAAAGCGGTCAGCCATAGCCCAAATGCAATGACTATTCAGAACGGCGTGGATATTCAGGGGAGTTTAAAAATTGGAGAATCGTAAACTAAAGACAAGGGTCAAAAATCAGCAAGCCCAGAAAAAAGCTTTAAATTTAGAAGTGCTACTTGAGTTAGAAAAAAAAGTACTTTGGTTAGCTAGTTGGATGATTCATAACGCTAATCATATAAGGCCGTCGAGAGATGGGGTGAAAGTTGGTGGACACCAAGCGTCATCTGCCTCTCTTGTAACGATTATGACAGCGCTTTATTTTCACCTATTAAAAGCCGAAGATAAAGTTGCTGTTAAGCCTCATGCTTCTCCAGTGTTTCATGCAATTCAATATTTACTGGGAAATCAATCGTTAGAGCAACTAGAAAATTTTCGTTCATTTGGTGGGGCGCAATCTTATCCTTCTATAACTAAAGATAAAGATGATGTTGATTTTTCAACTGGATCTGTTGGTTTAGGTGTTGCTGCGACTTTATTTTCTGCGATTGCTCAAGACTATTTGTTTGATCATGGTTTAGTCGATGCATCTTTAAAAAAAGGGAAGATGATTGCTTTATTAGGTGATGCTGAGCTTGATGAAGGAAATATTTATGAAGCTTTGTTAGAAGGTTGGAAAAAAGATGTTAAAAATACTTGGTGGATTGTTGACTATAATCGACAAAGTTTAGATGGCGTCATTAGTGATGAACTTTTTCAGCGTATTCAAGATTTTTTTGATAGTGTGGGATGGAACGTTGTTACTTTAAAATATGGTAAAAAAATGCAAAAAGCATTTGCTGGTCCTGCTGGTAGTGCACTTAAAAAATGGATCGATACCTGTCCTAATCAACTTTATTCGGCACTAACCTTTAAAGGTGGTGATGCTTGGAGAGCACGTTTAGAAAAAGATCTTAAAGGAACTAAAGGTTTAGCACAGTTCTTAAAAAATTATGATGATGTTGAGCTGCAAGCATTGATGACAAATCTAGGCGGCCATGATCTAGAGTATGTGATCGAAGAGTTTGAAAAAATCACCGATGAAACGCCCGTTTGTTTTATTGCTTATACCGTTAAAGGTTGGGGGTTGCCTTTAGCTGGACATAAAGATAATCACTCTGGACAAATGACTGCACCACAAATTCAACAGTTTAAAGAGCAGTTGAATATTGCGGAAGGTGATGAGTGGGATAAGTTTTCTGGCATGTCGATTAACGCTAAAGAAATGATGTCATTTTTTTCTAGTGTTGAGTTTTTACAAAGAAAAAAATACGATGCTATAGGTGATGTTTATACTTTTAGTGACTTAAAAGTACCTGCGGGTAATCAAGTTTCTACGCAAGTTGTTTTCGGAAAGTTAATGCAAGAACTTTCAAATCGCCAAGAGGAAATTGCTAGTCGCATTGTTACTACTTCGCCAGATGTTGCTTCTTCAACTAACTTAAGTGCCTGGTTGAATAAGCGTGGTGTTTATCATACGAATGCTAAACAAGATACTTTTCGAGATGAAAATGTCCCTTCACCTATTAAGTGGATTCAGTCTCCAGTTGGTCAACATATTGAACTGGGTATTGCTGAAAGTAATTTATTTACTATTTTGAGTTCGTTAGGTTTAACTGCAAAGCATTTTGGTAGTAAATTAATTCCTATCGGAACGCTATATGATCCTTTTATATGCCGTGGGTTAGATGCGTTAAATTATGCCTGTTATCAAGATGCTCGATTTATTTTAGCGGCAACACCTTCAGGTATTGCATTAGCACCTGAAGGAGGCGCTCACCAATCTTTTAACACGCCAATGATAGCAATGGCTCAAGATAAATTAACTTATTTTGAGCCAGCATTTGCTGATGAATTAACGGTATTAATGAATTGGTCGTTAGATTATGTACAGCAACCACAAGGCAATTCAATTTACTTTCGTTTATCGACTCGAACCATTGAACAGCCACAAAGAAATATGGATGCAGAATTAAAAGCGGGCATCATCGAAGGAGGATATTGGCTCAAAAAACCAGCAGAAAATACAACTATTGTTATTGCTTATACAGGTGTGGTTGCCCCTGAAGCAATAATCGCTTGGGAAGAGCTGATTCAAGATATTCCTGGGGCTGGTTTGCTGGCTGTTACTTCTGCCGATCGACTTTATAACGAGTGGCAAAATAAAGTGAGAGATTTTTCTTCTGTGCCATCAAGTGTTGAAAATCTATTAGCTCCTCTATCACCTAATGCCACGATAGTGAGTGTGTGTGATAGTCATCCTGCAACTTTATCTTGGTTGGGAAGTGTTTATGGCCATCGTGCACAGAGTTTAGGAGTGACTCAGTTTGGTCAGTCTGGCGATATTCCAGATTTATTTAAGCACTATCAGATTGATGCAGAGGCAATTCTTAATGCTTGTGCCAGAGCTTATATGAAATAATTTGTGGAGATAGAAAATATGTCTAATGAAATCTTAATGCCAGAATTATCTCCGACTATGACTGCGGGAATGATTTCTCGCTGGAATGTAGCTATAGGGGATAGTATTAATATTGGTGATATTGTTGCTGAAATTGAAACAGATAAAGTCACTGTTGAATATGAGTCGACAGTTGCTGGGGTAATAAAAGAACTTTTAGTGACGGAAGGTACAGGAGATATTCCGGTCGGTAGTGTGATTGCTACTTTAGCTGCGGGAGGTGAGTTGGTCGAAAAAATTCAGGTTACACCTGAGCTTAAAGTTGTTGGTAGCGATACTGTTAATGAAACCACTGTGCAGGTCAATGAGTCGGTTAGTGTGGCTGTGGCTAATGCAGCTATTACTGCGTTAGCAAAGGAAGAACCGACAGAAAGATTGGTTAGAGAGATCCAATCTGATACCAAAATTTCTCCAATTGCTAGGCGTATGGCTTACCAATCGGGGGTTGATGTTTCTAAAATTAATGGTTCCGGTGAGCGAGGGCAAATTACTAAAGACGATATTCGTAAAGCTTTAGGAATTAATGAACCGATTATACCTGTAATGTCTGAGAACCATGTTGATTACCAATTTGAAGTAGTACGTGAATTGCTTCCTTCATTTGAAGAAGTGTCGCTTTCTGGTATGCGTAAAACAGTTGCTGATCGCTTATCTAAATCAAGTCAGTACATTCCACATTTTTATATGTCTGTTGATTGTGTTTTGGACCCATTACTGGCTTTACGCAAAGACATTAATGAACGTAACGGTAATGAAAAAAAATTAACAGTTAATGACTTTATTGTGAAGGCGGTAGCCTTGGCATTAAAACAAGTTCCTGATGCAAATGTAATGTGGGATAACGACAAAATTTTACAGTTTTCTGATGTTGATATTTCAATCGCAGTAGCAATTGATGGTGGTTTGATTACGCCCGTTGTTAAATCTTGCTTGAAAAAAGGTTTAAGAGAAATTAGTCAAAACTGTTCTGATTTAGTTGAAAAAGCAAAAGCGGGTACTCTAAAGCCGAATGAATTTCAGGGAGGAACTTTTACAATATCGAATTTAGGAATGTTTGGAATTCGAGAGTTCACTTCAATTATTAATCCGCCCCAATCAGGAATTTTGTCAGTCGGAGCTGCTGAACAAAAGCCTGTTATTGAGTCGGGGGAGATTAGTATTAAACAGTTGATGACAATTACTTTAGCAATGGATCATCGCTGTGTTGATGGTGTTACTGGTGCTAGGTTAGTTAACCGTATAAAACATATTTTAGAAAATCCTTTAGAGCTAATGCTGTAAGTATAGTGTTTAGATTTTTTATCATTCATTTTATTAAGGAGCCGTCTTATGACAACTTCAAATAGCGCTGGTGCACAATTTAGAGAAGCTATCGCTCTTGGAAATCCATTACAATTGGTTGGAACAATCAATGCTTTTACCGCACATATGGCTAAACAAGCGGGGCATAAAGCAATTTATTTATCGGGTGGCGGTGTGGCTGCTAATTCACTCGGCATGCCTGATTTAGGTATTAGTACTATTGACGATGTACTGACCGATGTTCGTCGCATTACTGATGTTTGTGATTTACCTTTGATGGTTGATGCTGATACTGGATTTGGTGGCGCTTTTAATATTGCTCGAACCATTCGTTCGTTAATTAAGTTTGGTGCGGCAGGTTGTCACATTGAAGATCAAGTTGCTGCAAAGCGTTGTGGGCATCGTCCTGGTAAAGAAATTGTTTCGATCCAGGAAATGGTCGACAGAATTAAAATTGCGGTTGATTCTCGAGTTGATGAAAGTTTTGTCATTATGGCCAGAACGGATGCGCTTGCAGTAGAAGGCATTCAATCTGCAATTGATCGTGCTAATGCTTGTTTAGAAGCGGGCGCTGATATGATTTTTCCTGAAGCGGTTAATCAACTGGAACAATACTCAAAACTTAAAGCTAATATTGATGCGCCGATATTAGCGAATATTACTGAGTTTGGACAGACACCATTATTTTCCAGTTCTGAGTTATCAGAAGTCGGAGTCGATATTGTGCTTTATTGTTGTGGTGCTTATCGAGCAATGAATAAAGGAGCAGAAACATTTTATAAAGCTTTAATTAGTGATGGGCATCAACGCGGTGTTGTTGACATTATGCAAACGCGTGAGGAGCTATATAGCTATTTGAACTATCACCAATACGAACAGAAACTTGATCAATTATTTGCTGACAATAAGGAAAAGTAACAATGACAGAAACTTCCAATTTACCAAAACCTAAAAAATCCGTTGCCCTTTCAGGTATTGCTGCCGGTAATACTGCACTCTGTACGGTAGGCCGTTCTGGTAATGATTTAGCTTATTGTGGCTATGATATTTTAGATTTTGCTGAAACGGCAGAATTTGAAGAAATTGCACACTTATTGATTCATGAGCGTTTGCCAACCCAAGCTGAATTAATTAATTATAAACGTAAATTAAAATCTTTGCGTGGCTTACCTGATGTTGTGAAAACTGTACTTGAAGCGATTCCTGCTTCAGCTCATCCAATGGATGTTTTAAGAACAGGGTGTTCTGTTTTAGGAACTGTGTTACCAGAAAAAGAAGCGCAAGCTCAGGCTGATGCGAAAGACATTTCCGATCGTCTATTAGCATCACTTGGTTCGATGTTATTGTATTGGTATCACTTTAGTCACAATGGTAAACGTATTGATGTTGAAACTGATGATAACTCTATTGGTGCCCACTTTTTAAATTTATTACACGGGGAAAAACCAAGTGAGTTATGGGAACGTGCAATGCACACTTCTTTAATTCTTTATGCTGAACATGAGTTTAATGCATCAACTTTTACTGGTCGAGTAATCGCTGGAACAGGAGCGGATATTTACTCTTCAATTAGTGGCGCGATAGGGGCATTACGAGGACCAAAACATGGTGGTGCAAATGAAGTCGCATTAGAAATTCAAAAACGTTATGCCACACCAGATGATGCAGAAGCCGATATAAAAGCTCGTATTGCAAGAAAAGAAATTGTTATTGGTTTTGGACATCCTGTCTACACGGTATCAGACCCAAGAAATGAAGTCATTAAAAAAGTAGCGCGTTCCTTGTCTGATTCTCAAGGCGATATGAATCTTTTTAATATTGCCGAGAGATTAGAATCTGTTATGTGGAATGAAAAGAAAATGTTTCCTAACCTAGATTGGTTCTCGGCGGTTTCTTATAACCAAATGGGTATTCCGACAGCAATGTTTACGCCTATTTTTGTTATGTCTCGAGTGACCGGTTGGGCTGCACATATTATGGAACAACGAAATGATGGAAAAATTATTCGTCCTAGTGCTAATTACATAGGTCCGGAAAATAAAGAGTGGGTTTCAATCGAGAGTCGTTAATTCTGTTAACAAGTTTATTTTTTATATCTATTGCTTTATGAAAAAGTGATGGGTTATTTGAGAAAAGTTGGAGTAGTAAATGAGTGCAAATGTAGAGTCAAATATTAAGCCTGATTATGATCAACCGATTAAAGATATTGCGGCTTATGTTACCGATTATGTGGTTGAAAATGATCATGTCTATGACACCGCACGTTATTGTTTAATGGATACATTAGGATGTGGTTTGCTTGCTTTAAGGTATCCTGAGTGTACTAAGCACTTAGGGCCAATTGTACCAGGAACTAGTGTTCCTCATGGTGCAAGAGTACCTGGTACGCAATTTGAAATGGATCCTGTTAAGGCGGCTTTTGATATTGGCTGCATTATTCGGTGGTTAGATTTTAATGATACATGGCTAGCGGCTGAGTGGGGACATCCTTCAGATAATATGGGGGGAATTTTAGCTATGGCTGATTATTTATCTCGCCAAGCTGTTGCCGAGGGGAAAGCGCCGTTAAACATGAAAGATGTGTTAACAGCAATGATTAAAGCACATGAGATCCAAGGGGTAATGGCTCTGGAAAATAGTTTTAATCGGGTTGGTTTGGATCATGTTGTGTTAGTTAAGCTAGCATCAACGGCGGTCATTGCGCACATGCTTGGTGGCGATCGAGAAATGATCATGGATGCCGTTTCTCAGGCTTTAGTTGATGGGCAAAGTTTACGTACTTATCGCCACACGCCTAATGCAGGTTCTAGAAAGTCGTGGGCTGCTGGTGATGCAACCAGTCGAGCAGTACGTTTAGCTTTAATCACACAAACGGGTGAAATGGGGTATCCCGGCGTACTAACGGCTAAAAACTGGGGATTTTATGATGTTTTGTTTGGCGGTAAGGCGTTTAAGTTTCAGCGTCCTTATGGTGAATATGTCATGGACAACATTCTTTTTAAAATTTCATTTCCTGCCGAATTCCATGCCCAAACAGCTGTTGAATGTGCAATGAAGTTACATAGTCAGGTTGTTAATCGTCTTGATGATATAGAACGGGTCGAATTAACAACCCATGAGTCTGCAATTAGAATTATTAGTAAGAAAGGTGAGTTACATAATCCAGCTGATCGTGATCACTGCTTACAATATATGGTGGCTATAGGGTTGATATTTGGCCAGCTAGAAGCGGATCATTATGAGGCTGATGTTGCTGCTGATCCAAGAATTGATGTGTTGAGAGAAAAGATGGTTGTGGAAGAAGATAAGCGCTACACCGAAGAGTATCTCGATACTGAAAAACGTAGTATTGCCAATGCGATGCAAATTTTCTTTAAAGATGGTAGCTCTACTGACAAAGTTGAAGTTGAATACCCTATCGGACACAAATTTCGACGAGATGAAGGTATTCCTGTGTTACAAGCTAAATTTGAGCGTAATGTGAAAACACGTTTTCCAAGTAAGCATGCCGAACAAATTATTAGAGTATGTAATAATAAAGACGGTTTTGAGTCTCTACCGGTGAATGAGTTTATGAGTTTATTAGCAATTTAAGTAAATATTTTATTGGTTTATTGGTTTATTGGTTATCTAAGGATGGATATGCTACTTACTAGAACTAGTAGTCTAGTAACTTTTGGCCACTCGATTGAGTGGCTTTTTTTTATTTTTTAATATGCTTCTCATTAAACTTTTAACTGTCTATTCAGCCTATATTCAGACTTGGGTTGCTACTATTGACTATCTACAGTACATTAGGCTCTAGATGTTAAAAACGATATACTGTTAAAATTAGTTTTTAATAGTTGGTATTTTATTTGTTTGGAGAAAACTATGCGTTTCATTAGTTTGAAGTCACAATTTGTATTGTTAGCCTTATTAATGGTATCTGCATGTGCTATAAAACCACGAGTGACCAGCGATTATGATACGGCCTTTAATTTTAATCAGCTAACAACTTATGCATGGATAGAAGCTAAATCTGATGATAAAAAAGTAATAACCTTAGAAAGTAAGCGTCAATTAAATGCAATAGAGACTATATTGAATCGTAAAGGGTTCAATAAAGTCTCGGCTACTGAAAAGCCTACTTTTTTATTGAAAACTCATACCGTGACGGATAAAAAAGTTGATGTTGATCGCTTTTATAGTACATGGGGTTATCGACCATTTTTTTACGACAGTTTTCACCCTCATTTTTACGGGTGGCCACATAGTTCAACGACTGTTGTGACTGAAAGAAAGATAGGAACTTTAGTGTTAGATATTGTTGACCCGGTCAAAGAGCAAGTTATTTGGCGAGGAACGGTTTCTAGTACATTAGATATCTATAAAAATAAGTCACCTGAAGAACGTACAACAGCGGCTTTAGCTAATGCTCAAGCAATGTTATCAAGTTTCCCTCCTGGAGCCGTTATCCAAGAATAGCGTTTGTCTGAATAAGATTTATTCCTATTAAAAGTAGTTATCATAGCTAAGATCAATATCTTAGCTATTAAATTACTGCTATCTCTATGATTTGGCACTAGATGATTATTAGGTCATCGATTAGAATAGAAGCCATGATTGAACAACCTGTTGATGCTTCATTAAAAAAAAGACGGATAAACAAGGGTATATCTTATGCCTGTCGTTTGCTGGGAGTTCGTGAATATAGCGAAAAGTTAATTCAAGATAAGCTTATAAGTAAAAATTATTCGCCCCAAGAAGCTCAACAAATTATTTCTTTTCTTTTAGAAAACAACTGGTTAAGTAATAATCGTTTTTGTGAGTCTTACCTTCGTTCTAAGTCTGAGAAGGGGATTGGAGCCGCTAGAATTCGGTTCGAATTAAGGCAGAAAGGTATACCAGATGAAATGGTAAGCCAAGCTTTAGAGGCTGCAGATATTTGCTGGCAAACTATATGTAATCAGGCGACTAAAAAGAAAGTGAGCACTTTATTAATAAACGATATCAAAGCGCAGCAAAAATTAGAACGCTTTTTAAGATACAGAGGATTTTCTGGTACAGAAATCAGAGAGTCGATAGAAAAATATTTTGTGATGGGAGTATCCACTAGTGAGTATGACGAGTAGTCAAATTCGTGAAGCTTTTTTAGCTTATTTTGAAAAAAATGGACATCAGCGTGTCGATTCGAGTTCTTTGGTTCCAGGAAATGATCCGACTTTATTATTTACTAATGCAGGCATGGTTCAATTTAAAGACTGCTTTTTAGGAACAGAAAAAAGAAACTATACCAGAGCGACTAGCTCTCAGCGATGTGTAAGAGCGGGAGGTAAACATAATGATTTGGAAAATGTTGGCTATACCGCTCGTCACCATACATTTTTTGAGATGTTAGGTAATTTTAGCTTTGGTGATTACTTTAAAAAAGAAGCGATTCGGTTTGCTTGGGACTTTCTAACCAAAGAACTTCAATTACCTCAAGAAAAATTGTGGGTAACTGTTCACCATGAAGATAAAGAGTCTGAAGATATTTGGTTTAATGAAATCGGTATTGATCAAGCTCGTTTTTCTAGGCTTGGTGATAAGGATAATTTTTGGGCAATGGGTGATACCGGGCCATGTGGGCCATGTAGTGAGATTTTTTATGATCATGGTGAGTCGGTTGACGGTGGGCCTCCGGGTACGCCTGAAGAAGACGGTGATCGCTATATTGAAATCTGGAATCTGGTTTTTATGCAGTTTAACCGGAGTAAAAATGGTCAAATGACGCCTTTACCTAAGCCGTCAGTAGATACTGGAATGGGATTGGAGAGAATTGCAGCAGTGATGCAGCATGTGCACAATAATTACCAAATAGATTTGTTTGCCAATTTAATTCAGTTTATTGCCAAAATTTTAAATACGACTGATTATTCTAATCAATCATTAAGAGTCGTAGCTGATCATATACGCTCTTGCTCATTTCTCATTCTCGATGGCGTAATACCAAGTAATGAAGGGCGAGGATATGTTCTAAGACGGATTATTCGACGTGCAATTCGACATGGCAACAAATTAGGAGCAACCGGTAATTTTTTCAATCAATTGGTTGAAGGTTTAGTTGAACAAATGGGAGCTGCTTACCCTTTGCTAACTGAAAAACAATCTTATATTACTGATATATTACTTAAAGAAGAAGAGCAGTTTGCACGTACTCTTGAACAAGGTATGAAGATATTAGAGCAAGATATCGCTGAGTTACAAGGGACTGAAATACAAGGGAAAACATTATTTAAACTCTATGATACTTATGGCTTTCCTGTTGATTTAACAGCCGATATAGCCAGAGAAAGAGCATTAACGGTTGATTTAAATGGTTTTAATGTTTGTATGGAAGAGCAAAGAAGACGAGCCAGAGAAGGTAGCCAATTTGGCACTGATTATAATGATAACATTGAAGTGGCTACGCAGACTGAGTTTTTAGGCTATGAGCAATCTTCAAGCGAGTCAAATGTACAAGAAGTGATTGTTAATGGAGGTGTTGTTGATGCTGCGACTGTTGGTACTAAAGCGGGTGTTGTATTAGATTCAACCCCTTTTTATGCTGAGTCAGGTGGTCAAGTCGGTGATAAAGGCTTGTTATATGCTGATGGTGTAGAGTTTGAAGTTCAAGATACAGTAAAAATACAAGATGCATTTTTACATCGTGGTATTGTCCGTCGAGGAACGATTAAAAAAGCCGATCTATTAAATGCAAAAATAGACGAAAAAGAAAGACAGGACACTGCACTTAATCATTCAGCCACCCATCTATTACATGCTGCCTTACGTAAAATATTGGGCGAACATGTTCAACAAAAAGGTTCATTGGTTGATAGTCAAAGATTGCGCTTTGATTTTTCACACCCTGTTGCAGTAACTGAAGAAGAATTATATAAAATAGAACAATTGGTTAATCAGCAAATTAGAACTAATCATTTAGTTGAAACTCGACTAACGTCAATCGATGAGGCGAAAAAACTTGGTGCAATGATGCTGTTCGATGAAAAATATGGTGATAAGGTTCGTGTATTAAGTATGTCAGATTTTTCTGTAGAATTATGCGGCGGTACTCATGTTAAAAGAACTGGAGAAATAGGAATATTTAAAATAATTGGAGAGCAAGGAATTGCTTCGGGCGTTAGGCGTATAGAAGCGATTACAGGGGATAGTGCTGTTGAGTATACTCAAAAACAAGGATGGTTAATTAATCAGCTAGCATCATCTTTGAAAACTGATCGATTATCATTAAGTGAAAAAGTTGAGCAACTAATAATCAAATCTAAAAAGCAAGATCGTGAGATTGATAAATTGAAATCAAAAATTTCATCATCTCAAGGTGGAAATTTGCTAAGTCAGGTAGAAGTTATTGGCGAAGTTAACCTATTAGCTGTTAAAGTAGAAGGTGTTGATGCAAAGGGGTTAAGAGAACTGAGCGATCAACTAAAAAGTAAGATAGGTAGTGGGGTAATAGCTCTGGCTGCTGAAGTTGAAGGTAAAATTAGTCTTATTACAGGTGTGACAAAAGATCTGACTTCGCGTTATCATGCAGGCAATCTAATGAAAGAGTTAGCTGCAATGCTTGATGGTCGTGGTGGTGGAAGACCCGATATGGCGCAAGGTGGCGGAACTAATTTAAATAAGCTTGATGAGGCTTTAGCCTGGGTTAAGCTTTGGATTAGTGAACAATCAGGTTAATAAGTGAGCGAAAAAGTATTTTTTATTAAGTTTTTAAACAAATAAAATTAATACAGTGACTATGAAATAGTCTATTGTTATAATTGCGCACCTTTTTGTAGGGAATCACATACTAGTAGGACGCGTTTTTAAATACAGCCAAATTTTTGAGGAGATTGGCAATGTTAATTTTAACTCGTCGTGTTGGCGAAACATTAATGATTGGTGATGAAGTTACAGTGACAGTTCTGGGGGTTAAAGGCAACCAGGTTCGTATTGGTGTGAATGCACCAAAAGAAGTTTCTGTTCATCGTGAAGAAATTTATATGCGAATCCAACGCGAAAAAGAAATGTCATCTGACGAATAATTAATCATTATTCATATCAATAGAAGTGAGTCTGATTTTATTGTAAAAAGTTATTGATTTTTGCGTTTAATCAGGTAGTATTCACCCCCGCAAAAAGCAGCAAGTTTATTGTTAATTTTTGGAGAGATGGCCGAGCGGCTGAAGGCGCTCCCCTGCTAAGGGAGTATGGGTTTTATAGCCCATCGAGGGTTCGAATCCCTCTCTCTCCGCCATTTACTATAAACTTTGTTGTTAATTTGTTGAGGCGGTAAATTAAAGGATAAATGTTGATGATATTATTTATATTATCATTGACAATTATTAGTTCGAAAAGGATAATACCGCTCCTTTCACAGGACGTGAAAATATTACGCGCATGTAGCTCAGCTGGATAGAGTACCTGGCTACGAACCAGGCGGTCGGAGGTTCGACTCCTTCCATGCGCGCCATATAGCTAAAGGCTTGTGAGAAATCACAGGCCTTTTGTCTTTTATCCCAATCAATTTTTGAATATTTCATTTTTACTGAATTTAGTCTAAAAATCTTACTCTATTTGGTATTTTAATAAGAAAATATATTTGGCTTTATAATATGGTTTTTGCTGATTATTTTAAAAAGTTGATTTCGACCTGGCTTTTTATCAATACTGAAACTACGGAAATTAAGTATAAATACTTTCTTATCTAAATTTTTCTTTTTGTATTCGCTTTATTTAATTGAATTTTTGATACAAATGAAGGAGTGTTTGTTTATAGCTAAATCACTATCACTTGGCATAGAGAAAAGTCAGGGATTTTTGTCACTATTAAGGCGTCTGGCGCAGTGCATAGCCGCTCTATGGACAAGTCAGACAACGAAAAGAGCGGCAAAAATAACGGCTTTTATTGTGACAATTGATAGTGATTTAGCTATATATATTCAAAAATGACTTATCTGACTAGACAATAGGCCGAAACTCTAAAAAGCATATATACTTTGTGTAAATCGTTTGACGAGAGAGATGAGTATCATAGGTTTTGTTGATGATTAGGTGGTTACTGGGTTTTAAAAGCTTTAACGCATGGTTAGGTTTGATTTAAAAAAGGTTGAATGTCAGTTTGCAGGATTCTATTAAAGAAATAGAGTTTAACCTCAACATAACTCCTGATGAGTATTTAAGTTATTATCGTGGCCAAGTTAAGTGGGTTTTAGTCAAAAGTACTTGTGGTAAAAACGTACGTTTTCCAGCAAATCTATTGGCTTCACACGTAACTCATAGCGGTATTACAGGAAAGTTTGTTTTGCGATACCTTTCGTCAGGTAAGGCTTTGGAGTTGTGTAAAATAGTAGCGTATTGATGCGGTGCAGTATTACGCTTTGTTTGTAACTTATTGATATATATGATATAAAAAAACTTCAAAAAAAATCTTTAAACTGGTCCGATGATTTTCGATAATAGGTTTTACTTAGTTATGGCTAGCGTACAGAGTTTTTGGACCACTTAGTATAAGAATTCTACTCTGTTGTCGCTAAATTTATATGTTCGTTTGTTGGAATTTAAACGCGTAAACCCTTTATGAACGGGAAAGGTACTGAAATGATGATAGGAAGGCTAAGTTCGAATAACAAACCCAAAATCGCAGGTAGTACGCTGGCTGTGTTTATAGCTCTTTCAATGGGACAAACCGTTAAGGCTGTTGATATTGGCGGGGAAAATTGGAACGGTAGTTGGGATACTACGGTTTCTTTTGGTGCTGGCTGGCGAGTTGAAGAAAGAGAAGATATTAGAATAGGGCATTCTAATTTATTAGATTTGCAAGCAGGGCAGTTAACGACAATGCCTGGTTCAAATGTTGAGTTGACGCAAGGTGCTTGGTCAAATAATGGTGATGATGGAAATTTGAACTTTGATAAAGGAGATATTTTCAGTAGTGCAATTAAGTTTACAACTGAACTTGGACTAGAACATTCTAGTGGTTTTGGTTTTTTCATCCGTGGTACTGGATTTTATGATTTTGAGTTAAAAGATAACCCTGAAGGGCGAGTGAAACCCATTTCGGAAAAAGCATTAGAACAGCAAGGCGAAGATTATCGCTTATTAGATGCTTACATATACAGTACTTGGGATTTTGATGAAACGGCATTGCAAGCTAGGTTAGGAAAACAAGTCGTGAGCTGGGGGGAAAGCACCTTTATACAGCATGGCCTTTCTGAGATTAATGCTGTTGATCTTACCAAGCTGAGAGTGCCAGGTGCAGAAATTAAAGAAGGATTAATCCCTGTTAATACGTTATGGACTTCGGTAGGTCTGTCTGAAAGTGTTAATTTAGAGGCTTTTGTACAGTTTGAGTGGGAGCATTTTCGGACTGATGAACCTGGAACTTATTTTGCGACCCAGGATTTTACGGGTGAGTCTGGGACAAGTATTCACTTAGGCTTTTCACAGTTTGGTGAAGATACACCTGGAACCTTTGCGCGTCGTATCGCGGATAGAGATGCTGATGATAGCGGCCAATATGGTTTGAAATTATCTTGGCTCGCTGAGAATTTGAACTATACAGAGTTTGGTTTCTACTATGTGAATTATCATAACAAACGACCTGTTATTACCGGAAATGCTCATAATGGTACTGAAGTTACTGGTTTTTTTGAGTATATAGAAAATATTCAAATGTATGCTTTTAGCTTTAATACATCAACTGATAGTGGTTTTTCTATTGCTGGAGAAGTGACATATAGATTGGATGAGCCACTACAGGTTGATGATGTTGAGCTGCTTTATGCCACTTTGGAGCCTGTAGGTAATGTGCCAAGTGGAACATCTCAAATTCCTGGGGGAGCAGGAATCGGCGAAGAAATTTCTGCTTACAGGCTATATGACACTGTTCAATACCAAGCAACAATTACTAAGTTTATGGGGCCAACGTGGGGGGCTGATCAGTGGGTATTATTGGCAGAAGTGGGAGGAAACTCAATTGTTGATATGCCGAGTAAAGATGAGCTGCGTTTTAATGCACCTGGTACTAGTCGTAGTGGAAACCCAGATAGAGCTGGCCGTGGAGTTGGCTTTCTTGATCCGACATCAGGTTGTAGTATTGCTGATTTTCCTGTTGAATGTGAAGGTGTAGAGACTAACCCATTTGCAGATGAGTTCTCATGGGGATATAGAATTGTGAGTAAATGGGATTATTCGGATGTTGCTATGGGCTGGAATATGTCACCACGTATTGTATTTCAACATGATGTTAACGGAACAACACCCGGTCCAATCAGTAATTTCGTTCAAGGTAGAAAAGCGGTTACATTAGGTGTTGCTTTTGACAGACAAGCTGTCTGGAAAGCGGATATTGGTTATTCATCATTTTTTGGTGCAGGTACGGCGAATTTGATGGGTGATCGTGATTTTATAGCAGCTAATATCAGCTATTCATTTTAATTAGGGCAAACTAATATGGGTATTAATATGAAAGTAACAAAAACATTAATCGCCACAGCGGTTTGTTTAGGATTGGTTTCTGGTGTAGTGACAGCCAAAGTATCACCAGAAGAAGCGGCTAAACTTGGTAAGAGTTTAACGCCAATGGGGTCAGAAAAAGCAGGTAATGCTGATGGGACTATTCCAGAATGGACTGGTGGAATCACCCAGCCACCAGCAGGTTATAAAGTAGGTGATTTTCATTTAGATCCATTTGCGGATGACAAAGTTAAATTAACCATTACAGCGGCTAACTATGAGCAGTATAAAGACAAATTAACAGACGGGCAGTTAGCTTTATTCAAAGCTTATCCTAAAACATTTAAAATGGATATTTATGTTACTCGACGCAGTGCTTCCTACCCACAGCACGTTTATGATGCGACAAAAGCAAATGCTACGCGGGCTGAATTAGTCCAAGGCGGTAATGGAATGAAAAATGCTGCTGTTGGTGTGCCTTTTCCTATTCCTCAAAACGGTTTAGAAATTGTTTGGAATCATATTGTGCGTTACAGAGGAGAGTCTGTAACCCGTTACACCGGACAAGTAACCCCATTGCGCGATGGTAGTTATACGCTTGTAAAGTTTCAGGATCAACTTGATCAGCACTATGCTAAGAAAGGTACTAAACCTGAAGATTTAGAATCGTCTAATATATTGTTTTATTTTAAACAATGGGTCACAGCTCCAGCGCGATTATCTGGAACAGCTTTGTTAGTACATGAAACACTCGATCAAATTAAAAAGCCACGTCAAGCATGGACATACAACACTGGTCAAAGACGTGTACGTCGTGCGCCGAATGTGGCATATGATGCGCCAGGAACAGCTGCTGATGGTTTAAGAACTACAGATGATTTTGATATGTTTAATGGTGCACCAGACCGATACAACTGGAAGTTGATTGGCAAAAGAGAAATATACATACCGTACAATACTTACAAACTTCATTCTGATTCGGTTAAATATGCTGATATTGTGCAACCTAATCATATAAATCAAGATTTGGTTCGCTATGAATTGCATCGAGTTTGGGTGGTTGAAGCAAACCTTAAATCAGGGACTCGCCATCAATATAAAAAACGAGTATTCTACATTGATGAAGATAGTTGGCAGATTGCGTTAACCGACACTTATGATACACAAGATGAACTTTGGCGAGTAGGTATGTCACATGCTTTAAATTATTATGAGGTGCCAACATTATGGTCGACTTTAGAGGTTTACCATGATCTTAAATCTGGTCGTTATTTAGCTTTAGGCTTAGATAATGAAGATGAAATATATGACTTTTCTGCTGAGTTAACTAAAAAAGATTTCACACCGGCAGCACTTCAAAGGGCTGGTAAAAAGTAGTCAGCGATACTTAATGAATCATTTTATCTAAAGGCCGGTTTATTCCGGCCTTTTTTTAATCTTCAGATCCTGATATTGTTGCTTGGCATTAAAACAAATATATACTAACAGTCTACTGGAGAACTGCATTTCTAAGTAGAAGAGATATAGATTCTAAAAAGTAAACAATGCCTGAGTTATAACGGCAGATAAAACATTGGAAAGTTATGATTCATTCTAAAAAGATGGTTTTAATTATTGCGATAGCTACTTTGCTCGGTTGGCAAACGCTGTTGTCGGCTCAAAAAGAAATAAAACTCAATACTCTAGCAGTGAAGGCGTCAGAACGGCTTTTAATGGATATTAAACAAGTTCGTAATGAACGTTTGATAGCCGTAGGAGAGCGTGGTCATATATTGGTATCGGATGATAACGGTGGCAACTGGACGCAAAAGTTAGTGCCTTCAGAAGCGTTACTGACCAAACTATTTTTTATTGATGATAAACATGGTTGGGCTGTGGGACATCAACAAACGATTATTAAAACGAGCGATGCTGGTGAAAGCTGGCAAGTTCAACATTCATCAAATGATTTGAATCAACCAGCTCTCTTTGATGTTTGGTTTAAAGATCCGTTAAATGGCATTGCCGTTGGTGCTTATGGCTTATATTTGACGACCCAAAACGGCGGGCAGACCTGGCAAACTGTTTTTCAAGAATCTTTAGAAGATGAAGAAATTGGCTTTCCGCATTTTTACTCTCTTACATACGAACCTGCCAATCAAAAACTGCTAATGGCCGGAGAGTTGGGTTTTTTAGCTCTTTCAAATGATTTTGGTCAAACATGGGAAAAAATACCGAGTCCTTATCATGGATCGTTTTTTAATATTGCTGCTTTACCAGATCAAAGCTTATTAATTATGGGATTGAGAGGCCACTTATACCGTTCGACTGATATGGGTAAAAGTTGGTCAGAACTAAACACAGGAACAATTTCAGGTTTACAAGAATTAACGATGCTATCAGATAAAAAACTGTTAATAGTTGGTTCTGATGGAACTTTATTAATTAGTAAGGACCTTGGTAAGAGTTTTCGTTTAGTACAACGTGCGGATAGGGTTCATCTGGCTAATGCGATAGAAACACAACAAAACATATTACTCGTAGGCATCGATGGTGTTATCAAAACCAAATTATAAAATTTAATTGATGGAATAACAAAGTATGGGTCAAGTAAAGCTCGATGATTTAATTAGCCAATGGATTTTTGGTCGACGTAAAACCATTTTATGGTTGTTTGGTGTTATCACTATTTTTATGTTGTATTTTGCTGCTCAACTAAAGGTTGATGCAAGCTTTGAAAAAAACATTCCATTAGAACATGAGTACATGAAAACCTATATAAAGCATCAAGAGCATTTTGGTGGTGCGAATAGAGTACTTGTTGTTTTGGAAGATAAATCGGGAGATATTTTTAATTCTTCATTTTTTGAAGCTTTATCTGAATCAACTCATTTAGTGGCCTCTATTGATAGTGTTTCAGAACCATTAATGAGTTCACTGTTTACTCCCAATACGCGATTTGTTGAGGCGGTGGAAGATGGCATGGTTGGTGGACCTGTTATTCCGGCTAGTTTTGATGGTTCTGATGAGCAATTAACACTGGTGAGAAGTAATGTACTAAAAGCTGGATTGGTCGGCCGTTTAGTTGCGAATAACTTTTCTTCTGCTATGGTAAGTGCTCAGCTTTTATCGGTTGATCCCACTACTCAGAAAAAAACTGATTTAGTTGCGGTAGCTGAAAAGTTAGAAAATATTCGTCAAACTATTGAAGGTAAATATAGCAATATAAAAGTCCATATCATCGGCTTTTCAAAAATGATTGGCGATGTGAGCCAAGGAGCTAGACAGGTAGTAATATTCTTTTCACTTGCTTTTATCATTACAGCACTACTTGTTTATTTATATTCTAAATCAATAAATTTAACATTATTACCTCTTTTATGTTCTGTGACTGCCGTTATTTGGCAACTTGGTCTCCTGACTTATTTGGGGTTTGGTATTGATCCCATGTCAATTTTGGTGCCATTTTTAGTGTTTGCTATCGGTGTTAGTCACGGTGTTCAGATGATTAATGCCGTGGGGAAAAATGTTGCTTCGGGAACAACAGCACATCAAGCTGCTTATGCTGCTTGTTGTCGACTTTTTGTTCCAGGTATTATTGCTTTGCTGAGTGATACGATTGGCTTTTTGACACTCTTATTTATTAAGATAGATATCATTAAAGAATTGGCAATAACCGCTAGCTTAGGGGTTGCTGTTATTATCTTAACCAACTTATTATTGCTACCGGTATTATTATCTTATGCAAAATTTCCTGCAAACTTTGCGACTAAAGTTGAAGAGTCAAATAAAAAACAAGCGATTTTATGGCGTTATTTCTCTGGTTTTGCTCAGCGGCGAACAGCCGTTAAGACTTTAATTGTTGCCTGTGTTATTGCGATAGTTTCTTTTCTGTTTGCTAGAGAAATGAAAGTTGGTGATTTACATGCTGGAGCACCAGCACTCAGGCAAGATTCTGTTTATAACCAAGATACTCGCTTTGTCACTGAGAATTTCTCTATTGGCACCGATATGATTTCTATCATCACAGAAACTATTCCTGATGGTTGTACTCAATTTGAGATAATGAATGCAATCGATAAGTTTCAATGGCACCTGGAAAATTTGCCCGCAGTACAATCAGCAATTAGTTTGCCAACGGTTTCTAAAATACTGAATGCGGGATTTTATGAAGGAGCTTTACAATGGCGAATTTTACCCCAGGAACAGGCAACATTAGTTCAATCAATACGTTATTTAGAAACAAGCAGTGGTCTTTTTAACACTGATTGTAGTGTTATTCCTATGCTGATTTTTACTAAAGATCATAAAGCAGAAACGATTCAACAAGTTGTTGATGCTGCTAAACACTATATAGAAAAAAATCAAACAGAAAATGTTACTTTTAAATTAGCAACAGGGCCTGTTGGTGTTATGGCGGCAACTAACGAGGCTGTATCTGCTGCTCAAGTTCCTATGTTGATTTGGGTATATTTAGCCGTCATTGTTTTATGCTTAATTAGTTTTCGCTCTATACGTTCGACTTTATGTATTGTTATTCCTTTAGCGGTTGTATCTGTTATGGCTCAAGGACTAATGGCTATTTTAGATATAGGATTAACCGTTGCAACGTTACCTGTGGTTGCATTGGGAGTTGGAATTGGAGTTGATTATGGTATTTATATCTTTTCAAGAATGTCTGTTTTTATACGTGCAGGTGAGAGTATTTCAGAAGCATTTTTGAAAACGCTAAATCTGACTGGTAATGCGGTATTCTTTACAGGGATCACTCTGGCCATTGGTGTAAGTACTTGGTTAATGTCTGCTCTGCAATTTCAAGCGGATATGGGCATCTTACTGACTTTTATGTTCCTATTTAATATGCTGGGGGCTGTTATTTTGCTACCTGCTTTAGCCTCTGTTCTCTATCGAAGATAAAATTGATCATCAGGTGGCCAACTTTGAACACGGTAAAGATATGAGGTTGTAGCGAGCTTTTGGTGGTTTGGCTTAAGGTATGCATAAAAATTAACAAAAAGGCGATCTAATTAGTGCTAAAGTGTCGCCTTTATCCTACAATTGGCATAACTTTAAATTATATAAAAATGCCTGGTTTTTAGTCGCGGCAAATACATCGAAAATGACAATCATCATTCAAATCTTTGATTTCTTGTTCCGTATTTATTATGACTTGATGCATTTTTATTTTAATTCTATTTGTCTTTTATTTAACTTTCCAATTTGTGTGACTCAATCGTATTATCGAAATCTTCGATAAGGAATATTTATGACTATTGAACAAAAAATGTACGACTCTATATTGTTTAAAAACTTGATCAAGTTGATCGAACATAAGTTTTCAAAAAAACAAACAGAACTAGTTTCTCTTTTTGCACATTATTTTTGCGCGGGTATTTCAAGTACTGATTTTGATTTTAAAAATGAAAATGAGTTATATGCATCAATTGTGAGTCTTTGGAGTTATATGCAAAGCAGCAAAGATGAATGTAGCGTAAGAGTGTATACACCTAGTTTAGAAGTTCATGGTTGGCAGTCTCGTCATACAATTATAGAGTTAGTTCATAAGGATATGCCATTTTTGGTTGATTCTGTGCGAATGGAATTAAACCGAATGGGAATAAATATTCATTTGCATATTCACACTCCTTTAGATTTAAAGCGTGATAAAAATAATCGCATTAATTATATTTCCCGCCCTGATCCTACAACACCGTCGACCAGCTTGACGCCAATGTATTTAGAAATTGATCGACAATTAGATGAAAAAGAGCTTGAATTAATCAAACTCAATTTAGAAGAAGTGCTTTCTGATGTAAGAGTTACGGTTAGTGACTGGGAGCCAATGAAAGATAAATTAGCGGAAGTCATTGACCGATTGAAATATTTGCCTGAAAGTTTGAAGAATGAAAAAAATAGTGAGTGCAAGGATTTTTTAGATTGGATTAGTGGTAATCACTTTACTTTATTAGGTTATGCTTATTATGCTCTTGAGAGAGATAATAAAGATTTCAAATTAGTCCCGCAGCAAAATGAGTGTTTAGGCTTAAAGACTAAGTCTATATGGAAACCAAAAGCGTATTCACTAAATGATTTGCCTAGTGGTGCTCGAAATCTGATTTTAAATAGCGAAAACTTACTAGTATTAACCAAATTAAGTGCAGTAAGTCGTGTGCATAGACCTGCACATATCGATTATATTGGAGTGAAACGTGTCGATGATGAAGGTAATATCATTGGCGAAGATCGTTTTATTGGTTTGTATACATCTGCTGCTTATAACCTTAATCCAATGAGTATTCCTGTCTTACGTCAGAAAATTCAAACTGTTCAAGAGCGCTCGGGGTTAACGCCACTAGAACATGATTTAAAAGTTTTAAGAAATATCTTAGAGACTTATCCGCGAGATGAGTTATTTCAAATAAGAATAGATGAACTATATGAAACAACAATAGGTATTTTACAAATACAAGAGCGTCCCGTTATTCGACTATTTACTCGTCGTGATCCTTATGGACGTTTTTTCTCTTGTTTGGTTTATGTACCAAGAGAAATATATACCACTAAAATCAGAGTAAAAATAACTGAAATATTAAAAGCTTCTCTTAAGGCTATTTCTGAACCTCAGTTTACGACAACTTTCTCAGAATCAATTTTAGCTAGAATGCATTTTATTATTCCAGTCGAAAATGCTGAAACAATCAATTATGACTTAAAAGAAATTGAGAAAAACCTATACCAAGCAACACGCTCTTGGAAAGATAATTTAAAAGAGTCTTTATTAAATGAGTATGGTGATACAGAAGGCAAAAGGTTTGTTCAGCGATATGTAGAGCGTTTTCCTGCTGGATATCAAGATGAGACGATTATTCCAACAGCTGTTTTAGATATAAAACATATGGAATCACTTACTCATGAAAATCCATTGAGTATGTTGCTATACCGTTCAAAAGAAGATCCTAGAGACCGCATTCGTTTTAGACTTTTTTATCGTGATGAACCAAAAGCATTATCAGAAGTTATCCCTATGCTAGAAAATATGGGGCTTAATATCATTAGTGAATCTCCGTTCCGAATAAAACCTGTAAGTGGGGCTGAGCGATGGATTAGCGATTTTGTAATGCAACACCCAGATGGAAAAACACTGAACCTGGAGAAGTTAAAAAGCAAATTTCAAAAAGCATTTGCAAAAATTTGGTTAGAAGATGCTGAAAATGATGGCTTTAATCGACTTGTTTTAGCCGCGTCTTTAAGTTGGCGTGAAATTGCAATGTTAAGAGCATATGCAAAATATATGTGGCAAATTGGTTCAAGTTTTTCTCAAACTTATATTGAAGAAACCTTAGCTGCATATCCTGATATTGCTAAATTATTGGTTAACTATTTTAAACAAAAATTTTCCCCTGCTTTGAAGCAAAGCTCAGCAAAACTTAAAAATATAAAAAATAATATTATTGAGTCATTAGATACGGTAGCTATTCTTGATCAGGATAGAATTTTAAATCGATATTTAGAATTAATCGATGCTTCAATACGAACTAATTTTTATCAAAAAATAGAAAATGATGATTATAAAAACTATATTTCGATTAAATTAAAATCTTCTGAAATTTCTGATATACCTCAGCCCGCTCCCATGTTTGAAATTTTTGTTTATTCTCCTCGAGTTGAAGGTGTTCATTTGCGTGGTGGAAAAGTCGCTCGTGGTGGGCTTCGTTGGTCAGATCGTCGAGAAGATTTTAGGACTGAAATTTTAGGCTTAGTAAAAGCTCAACAAGTTAAAAATTCTGTTATTGTTCCTGTTGGAGCTAAAGGTGGTTTTGTTTGCAAGAAAAGCTTAGTTGGTTTATCTCGTGAAGATTTTATCGCTGAAGGGGTCGCTTGTTATAAAGTTTTTATTAGTGCATTACTTGATATTACAGATAATTTGGTTGATGGCAAGCTAGTACCACCACCCAATGTTGTTCGTCATGATGAAGATGATCCTTATTTAGTTGTGGCTGCAGATAAAGGAACTGCTACTTTTTCTGATATTGCAAATAGTATATCTGAAGAATATAACTTTTGGTTAGGCGACGCTTTTGCTTCAGGAGGAAGTGTCGGTTATGACCATAAAAAAATGGGTATTACTGCTAAAGGAGCTTGGGAATCTGTTAAACGTCACTTCATGGAAATGGGCATTGATTGCCAAAGCACAAGTTTTACAGCTGTTGGTGTTGGTGATATGGCTGGAGATGTTTTTGGTAATGGAATGTTATGTTCAAAGTTTACCAAATTAGTTGCAGCATTTAATCATATACATATTTTTATTGATCCAAATCCAGATGTTGAAAAAAGTTACCTTGAGCGCGAACGTTTATTTAATTTGCCGAGATCGAGTTGGACTGATTATAACGCCAAATTGATTTCAAAAGGAGGAGGGATTTTTTCACGTGATGCTAAAGCTATCCCATTAACTAAAGAAATTAAAAAGCTGTTAGATGTTGATGAAGATGCTTTATCTCCTAACCAATTAATTAACGCTATATTAAAAGCCAAAGTTGACTTGTTATGGAATGGCGGAATTGGAACTTATGTTAAGGCAAGGGTTGAATCTCACGCTGATGTTGGTGATAGAGCCAACGATACACTTCGGGTGAACGGTGAAGAACTCAGGTGTAAAGTGATAGGTGAGGGTGGTAATTTGGGAGTAACTCAACTTGGCCGAATTGAATACATGAGAAATAAAGGAAGGGCGAACACCGACTTTATCGATAATGCTGGTGGTGTTAATTGCTCTGATAATGAAGTTAATATTAAAATTTTACTCAATCAAATCGTTCGTTCAGGCGAAATGACGGAAAAGCAACGTAATAAAATTCTTTTAAGCATGACTAACGAAGTATCAACAATTGTCTTGCGCGAGAACTTTTTGCAAGCTCAATCGATTAGCGCGAGTGAAGAACGTTCACCCAAAATGGTAAAAGAATTAATGCGCTTCATTCATTGGCTAGAAAAAGAAGGAAAGCTTGATCGAGAGCTTGAATTTTTACCTAATGATGAAGAACTATTAGAAAGACTAGCTCAAAGTGAAGGGTTAACGCGTGCTGAAATTGCAGTATTAACTGCTTATGGAAAAATGGTATTGAAAGAAGAATTATGTGTTCCCGATATATCGAATGAGCTTTATTATCAAGATGTATTGGTTAATTATTTTCCAAAACCTATTAGAAAAAAGTATGCGGAACATACAAAAAGTCATCCATTAAAAAATGAAATTATTGCTATGAAGTTAGCTAATGAAATGGTTGATTATTTAGGTAGTAACTTTGCCTTTAGAGCGATGGATGAAACAGGTGCACAATCTTCAGATGTTGCTAACTGTTTTACAATGGCAAAAGAAATTTATGAAATGCCGTTAATGTGGAAACAGATTGAAGCATTGGATCATTCTATACCGGCTAAAATCAAGCACGATATGATATACCAAACTCAACGAATGGTAAGACGTTGTACTCGTTGGTTTTTACGCCATAGACGTAAGAACCTTGATATTATTGATGGCATTGATTATTTTAAAGGTGGTGTTTCTGAACTGCAAAAAACAATTCATAAAGTGCTTGATAAAAGTGAAAATAAGATTATTCGAAGTAGTATTGATACTTGGGTTATGCAAGGTGTTCCTAAAAAATTAGCAGAAAGAGTTTCTTACCTAAGTACAATGTTTTCTGCTCTTGATATTATAGAAATGTCCAAATTAACGGGGTTAAATATTTCATTAGTTGCTGAAGTTTATTTTAAACTTGGAGCAAAATTAGAGCTTCACTGGTTCTTAGAGCAAATTAATTTACAACCCGTTGATAATCACTGGCAAGCATTTGCTCGGGCTTCTTTTAGAGAAGATCTTGATTGGCAACAAAGAAGTTTGACGGTTGCTGTTTTGCACATGTCAAAAAAATCAGCAACAGCAGAAGAACGTATCATTAACTGGGTGATTGAAAATTCAGTATTACTTTCTCGTTGGCAACAAATGCTAGCTGATTTTCGTTCGAGTAGTCGCCATGAATTTGCTAAGTTTTCGGTTGCTCTAAGAGAGTTATTAATACTGGTTCAAAGTAGTGTTAGAGCGGCTGCAGTGATTAGGGAGAAAGATTTTAAAGTGAAAAATAAAAGCAAGAAATAAGCCTTTTCTAAAAAGCGATTGGAAGAGAGTTATTGAAAAATAACTCTCTTTTTTTATTGATAGACTAAAAGTTTAGTTAGCGGTTTTTAAAAAATATATGAGGATACTTTCTTATCCAAGACAGACTTAATGATATAAAGGCGTACTCGTTATTTAGGTGTTACTTCAGTCTCTTTAGCCGAGTCCTTTGCGGCAATTAAAGATTCTTTTTTTGTTGTGCCGGTTTCAGGATCAGGTAAAGATTGTTGCTCTTCATCTTGCCAAACTAACACATCGTAATAACGCCTAATGTTAGTCACATATTTAACAGGCTCTTCACCTCTAGCGTAGCCATGTTTGGTCTTTTTATACCATTTCTTCTTTTGTAATAACGGTAAGCGTTCTTTGACATCTGACCATTTGTTCGGATTGCCACCTTGGTTATTCGTTATTTTTCTTGCATCTTCAACATGACCCCAACCAATATTATAACCAGCCAAAGCAAACCAGGTTTTATCGGGTTCCTGAATTTGAGCAGGAACGCGTTTCAATACTTTTCTTAAATATTCAGCACCGCCAAAAATACTTTGCTTAGGATCTAGACGGTTTTTAATGCCCAGTTGCTTTGCTGTTGCCCGAGTGAGCATCATCATGCCCCTAACACCTGTAGGTGACTTGGCTTTTGGACGCCAATGAGATTCCTGATAACTAACGGCTGCAAGTAGTCGCCAGTCAAGATCATCTTTGGCGGAATCAACAAACATTTCTTTATAAGTGTCGAGTTGTTCTTGAGTTGCCCGGTGGAATTGACGGGCTCCAACATAGTCAAATTTTTCGACATGTCCGTAATACTTTTCTATAAGATAAGCTAATTGACCATCCATTTTCTGTTGACCAAAGAACTCAATGACTTTAGAAAACAATGAATAATCATCAATTTTTGACATTGCCCAAGCCAGACTTTGTGGTTTTCCTACGGTAAAAGCAACTGCTAGCTCTGGGTGGAAGCGACGGTTAAGATCAAGTTCAGTCGAGTCAACAATGGTGTAGTCAATAGTTTCATCTAAGATCATCATCAGAAGTTCTTCATTGGTTTGTTCTGTTGTTTCTGACCAGTGAAGCTCAGGTGTTGATGATTTAAGGTTAAGTAATTCTTGAGAGTAAGATGAGTGTGCGATGACTCTCAGTTCACCATTCAGTTGAGAAATATTACGAGGCCAGCGTTTACCTTGTTTAAAGACTAATTTAGAAGTTATTTGTTGGTAAGCTGGAGCAAAACGTAGATGTTTTTCTCTTTCGGGGGTAATTGTTAATCCTGCGGCAACAATATCAACTTTACCATCGGCTAGCATATCAACTAGTTCTTTAATATTGTCATTGACGATAAACTCTAACTCAACATTAAGAGACTTGGCAAAACGTGAAATCAGTTCATATTCAATTCCAGCATATTCATCTGCCGTTTCATAAAAAGTGGTCGGACTATTACGAGTAGCGACTACTAATTTACCTTTATTCTTTATTTTTTCGAGCTGAGAGAGGTTATTTGGCCCACAAGCGTTCATTAGCAGTACCAATATTATCATCAAAGGCAGACGCGTTCTGAGTGCTTTAAGTCTCAGAAGTTGTCGTTGTATTTGGTGATAAAAAAATTGCTGCATAGTTAATTGTTCACTTGATTATATTCTTATATTAATTATTCTTGTTTTTAAAAGTTCTTTTAAATCAGTGGGTTGTATTGGATAGTTAACTATTGAAGGGGTATTAATATTTAAAAAATCCACTTAAATAAAGACCGATTTAAAGTGTGCTATTAGTCAATTATCGTTGTTTAATTATGCTTACGCAAGTCACCTTTATTGTATGTTTTGTAAACTAATGTACACTTTCCATGTAAGATTTCATTGTAATGTTAGGTAAATCAACGGGTGTAGCTTAATTGAGTCTAGCAATAAAAAATTTAAAATTGATCGGCTTAATATTTCTTAGTGAGATTGATTATTAGTTCGATTTTTGCTCTAAATTCATAAAATTTTGTACTAGATGGACACATTATCTATACATTAATGTAGACAATTCGTGTACTATTGCGCCTTGATTGCCAACCTACTTTTTTGAGCCTGAACACTATGCTAATTCTCCGTGGTGCACCTGCATTATCTCAATTTAGAAGCCAAAAACTACTTAACAATGGAAAAAAACTGCTACCCAATTTAGGGCAGATTTATGCTGAATACGTCCATTTTGCTGATTTGAATAAAGAGCTACCAGAAGAAAAGCTAATTATTTTAAAGAAATTGTTAACTTACGGTTCTCGTAAACTGGTAAAGGAAACGAAAGGCGCTTTTGCTTTGGTCGTTCCTAGACAAGGAACTATTTCTCCTTGGTCGTCGAAAGCAACGGATATTGCTCATAACTGTGGGTTGGAAGAAATCAACCGCTTAGAAAGGGGAATTAGCTGGTATTGCCAATATGATGATGGTCAAGAGTTATCCGATGAAGATTTAAAGTCTCTTCACCCTTTATTACATGATCGTATGGTGGAAAGTATTTTTTCTGAGTTGAAAGACGCAGAGGTGTTATTTCAACGAGAGGAGCCACGTGAGTTAACTAAGGTTGATATTTTGAAAGGTGGTAAAGACGCTCTTGTTGAGGCTAACCAATCTCTTGGATTAGCGCTGGCTGATGATGAAATTGACTACTTGGTTGAGCGGTTTACTGAGTTAAAACGTAACCCAACGGATGTTGAGTTGATGATGTTTGCCCAGGCAAACTCAGAGCATTGCCGACATAAAATATTTAATGCACGTTGGACAATAGACGGTCAAGAAAAAGGAAATTCTTTATTTTCAATGATTCGTAATACTCATAAAGTATCGCCAAACGGTGTTTTATCGGCTTATAGCGACAATGCTGCTGTGATAGAAGGGTATCAACAGCCTCGTTTATGGTCAGAGCAAGACTCTGGAGAATATCATTACCATATTGAGCCTATTCATATTTTAATCAAAGTGGAAACCCACAACCATCCTACTGCTATTTCACCATTTCCTGGTGCTTCAACGGGATCTGGTGGAGAAATTCGAGATGAGGGAGCTACAGGACGAGGAGGTAAGCCAAAAGCAGGTTTAACGGGGTTCAGTGTATCTAACCTTGAAATTCCCGGTTTTATCCAGCCTTGGGAGATGCATTATGGTAAACCTGGAAGAATTGTTTCTGCATTAGACATAATGATTCAAGGTCCGTTAGGCGGCGCTGCATTTAATAATGAATTTGGTAGGCCTAACTTATGTGGCTACTTTCGAACCTATCAACAACCTGTAGAATTTGAACATGGCGTTGAGGTTAGGGGGTATCATAAACCGATTATGATTGCTGGCGGAATGGGGAATATACGTGAGCAGCATGTTGAAAAAGCGGAAATAAAAGCGGGTTATCATGTCATTGTACTGGGTGGTCCTGCAATGTTGATCGGTTTAGGGGGGGGAGCTGCTTCATCTATGGCGTCAGGTACGAGTGATGAAAATCTGGATTTTGCTTCCGTTCAACGAGAAAACCCTGAAATGGAAAGGCGCTGCCAAGAAGTGATTGACCGATGCTGGTCTATGGGTGAAAAAAACCCAATCGAATTTATTCACGATATAGGGGCTGGTGGTTTATCTAATGCTGTACCTGAGCTGGTTCATGATGGCGGCCGAGGCGGTCAGTTTGAATTGCGTAGGGTTCCTAATGACGAACCAGGTATGAGCCCTGTCGAAATTTGGTGTAATGAGTCACAAGAAAGATATGTATTAGCGATAGCGCCTGAAAATTTAGCTCAATTTGAAGCAATTTGTTTACGTGAAAGATGTCCATTTGCTGTATTAGGTGAGGCGACCGAAGCAGAACATTTGACTCTGACAGATGAGCACTTTGCAAATAAACCAGTTGATTTACCTATGGATGTGCTGTTTGGTAAAGCGCCTAAAATGCATCGCGAAGTGCTTTCTTCGAAAGTTATTCAAAAAGAGTTGCAGCTAAGTGAAAGTTTAGATAATGCGCTTAATCGAGTATTAAGTTTACCAGCAGTAGCTGATAAAACATTTTTAATTACCATTGGAGATCGAAGTGTTGGTGGTTTAACTCACCGTGATCAAATGGTTGGTCCTTGGCAAGTACCGGTAGCAGATTGTGCCGTAACTGCATCAAGTTTGCAGGCTACCACCGGCGAAGCTATGGCTATGGGAGAACGTACTCCCGCAGCTAACCTAAACTATGCTGCATCTGCGCGTATGGCGGTCGCCGAAGCAATCACCAATATTGCTGCTGCAAAAATAGAAGATATCAGCCGTATTCGGTTATCTGCTAACTGGATGGCGGCGTGTGGTGCAAGTGGTGAAGATGCTGGACTGTATGAAGCGGTTGAAGCAGTAGGAATGGACTTATGTCCTAAATTGGGAGTTGCTATTCCAGTAGGTAAAGACTCAATGTCAATGCGAACGGTATGGCAAGAAGAGGGGCAAGAAAAAAGTGTCACTGCTCCTTTATCGCTCATTATCAGTGCTTTTTCTCCTGTTTCTGATATTCGTAAAACATTAACACCTCAACTCAATAAAACACTTGATAGCCGATTAATATTCATTGACTTAGGTGAAGGTAAAAATCGGCTTGGCGCAACAGCATTAGCTCAGGTGATGGGGCAGTTGGGTGAAGAATGTGCAGATGTTGAAGATGCAGAAACATTCAAACGCTTCTTTGGCACAATTCAGCATCTTAATGCTAGTGGCCAGTTGCTTGCTTACCATGATCGTTCCGATGGTGGCTTAATTACAACATTAATTGAAATGGCATTTGCTGGACATTGTGGTTTGAGTATTAATCTTGACTCTTTGTCTGATGATGCTATGAGTGTTTTATTTAACGAAGAGCTTGGCTGTGTTATTCAGGTGGCTGAATCTGATTTTACTGCGGTGTTAGATACGCTTGATAAAAATGGCTTAACGCATATTTCTCATGTTGTTGGTTCTGTTACTCAAGAGCTAGTCGTTAAAGTTACTCATGGTGAAAGTGTTTGGTTACAAAGAAACTTAATGGAGCTGAGAGAAATTTGGTCTGAAACGACTTATCAGATGCAAGCATTAAGAGATAACCCGCAATGTGCATTAGAAGAGAAAAAACTTAGGTTGGATGGTAACAACCCTGGTATCAACCCACAACTTTCTTTTGATCCTGCCGATGATATTGCTCGACAATATCTTAATGACGAAAACAAGCCCAAAGTGGCTATATTACGAGAACAGGGTGTTAATAGCCATTTAGAAATGGCTGCTGCTTTTATAAAGGCGGGTTTCAATGCCATTGATGTGCATATGAGTGATCTGCTAGCAGGTAGAACGCAATTAGATAGTTTTGTTGGTTTAGTTGCTTGTGGTGGATTTTCTTATGGAGATGTTTTGGGAGCCGGTGAAGGTTGGGCTAAGTCTATTTTGTTTAACGATAAAATGAAGAAGCAGTTTAAACAGTTTTTTGAAAAAGAAAATACATTCGCACTTGGAATTTGTAATGGTTGTCAAATGTTATCGAACTTGCGTTCGATAATTCCTGGAACTGAGCATTGGCCACATTTTGTTAGAAATACATCTGAACAATTTGAAGCTCGCTTTTCAATGGTTGAAATAGAAAAAAACCCTTCTATTTTTATGCAAGGAATGGAAGGCTCAAAAATTCCGGTTGTTGTTTCTCATGCTGAGGGACGTGCAGAATATAATAGTGAAGATGAAGCTAAGTTAGCTAATCAATCGGGGTTGGTTGTCGCTCGCTTTATTGATAATTATGGTCAAGTTGCGGCTTATTATCCAAGTAATCCGAATGGCTCTTCTTATGGTATAACTGCTCTTACTAATAAAAATGGTCGAGTAACTATTATGATGCCTCATCCTGAACGTGTAGCACGCACCGTACAAAATTCTTATTCACTTGCCGAATGGGGAGAAGATGGTCCTTGGACTCGTATGTTTCGTAATGCAAGAGTTTGGGTTGGATAGTACTCATATATTATTTAGAAAAACCGAACCATTTGCTGTTCGGTTTTTTTTTATAAAAAGCAAAATAATAGTGTGATACAGTATTTTAACATTAAATAATTTATATTCAGGGGTAAATATGAAACGATGTGCAATATTATCAATGGATAACCTAAAAGGTTACGAAGTACATGATGGATTATTAAATGAGCCTCTTAAAAATGCTGGTTGGCAAACTGAAACTATTTCATGGAAAGCTGAAAATATAGATTGGGATCAATTTGATTTAGTTATGATTCGTTCAACTTGGGACTATCAACTGGATTCAGAAAAATTTCTTAGTGTATTACAGAATATTGATAACTCAACTGCCCATTTAGAAAATTCGATTAGTGTTGTTAAATGGAATATTAATAAAAAATACCTGAGAGAGCTCGAGTTAAAAAAAGTTCAAATAGTACCAACATTATGGTTGGAGACATTTGATAAACATGAATATTTAAGTTGGTTTGAAAAATTATCAACCAATCAAATAGTGATTAAACCATGTATTAGTGCTGGTGCTTTTGATACTTTTCGTATAACTAAAGCGGAACACTTAACAATGGTTGATGTGCTTGCTGAAAAATTTGAACAGCGTGCTTTTATGGTGCAGCCCTTTGTTCCGTCAATTGTTGATGAAGGGGAGTATTCAATTTTTTATTTTGATGGAGAGTATAGTCACTGTATATTAAAAAAGCCAAAGCTTAATGACTTTAGAGTACAAGAAGAGTTTGGTGGGCTTTTATCTAAAGTTGAACCAGAAAACAAGTTAAAAGAACAAGCTGAATTAATTTTAAAAGTAATCGATACTCCTTTGCTTTATGCTAGATTTGATTTTGTTAGATGGAAAAGTAGTTTTGCTTTAATGGAGGCTGAGTTGATAGAACCTTCACTTTACTTTAACCTTGATACGAAAGCGCCTAAACGTTATGTGGATGCAATGGAAAGACGTATGAGTCAATTAGCAAAAGCTAACATTAGTAAATAAGCAAAATGATACGCAGAGTAATATGACTAAAATACCATTTAGATTTAACAATCGTTTTTTTAATGAGCTGCCTGCTGACACCGAAACAGCTAATTTTCCTCGCCAAGTTTATAATGCATGTTATTCGTCGGTTTTACCTACTCAAGTGAGAAAGCCAGAAATATTATGTGTTTCAGATGAAGTCAAAGACTTATTGAGGTTATCCTCTGAAGATTGTCAGTCTGAGTGGTTTAAAACTGTATTTTCGGGTAATAAGTTACTTGATGGAATGCAATCTTATGCGATGTGTTATGGTGGTCATCAATTTGGTCATTGGGCAGGACAGTTAGGTGACGGTAGAGCAATTAATTTAGGAGAAGTTATTGATTGCAATGGCAATAATCAGACTTTGCAATTAAAAGGTGCTGGATTAACTCCTTATTCTAGAACAGCTGATGGTCTTGCTGTTTTACGTTCATCGGTGCGAGAGTTTTTGTGTAGCGAAGCAATGCACCATTTGGGAATTCCTACAACACGAGCTTTAAGTTTGATATTAACTGGTGAAAGTGTTTTACGGGATATGTTTTATGATGGTAGAGCTGAATTAGAACCTGGTGCTGTTGTTTGTAGAGTTTCTCCTTCTTTTATTCGTTTTGGAAGCTTTCAAATTTTTGCTGCTAGAAATGAAAAAAAAATATTGCAGCAGTTAATTGATTTCACTATTCGTAATGATTTCCCGCATTTGGGTAACCCCTGTGTTGAAGTTTATGAAGAATGGTTTGAAGAAGTTTGTCAATCAACACTTGAGCTTATAGTTCACTGGATGAGAGTTGGCTTTGTGCATGGCGTGATGAATACCGATAATATGTCAATTCTTGGTTTAACTATCGACTATGGACCTTATGGTTGGTTAGAAGGATATGAGCCTAACTGGACGCCAAATACAACTGATTCACAAGGACGTCGATATTGTTTTAGCAATCAGCCTCAAGTTGCCCAATGGAACTTATATCAACTAGCTAATGCGATTGCGCCAATTGTAAAGCGCACTGAATTTTTAGAAGGTTCACTTAAAAGTTTTTATGACTTATATAAACAGCATTCACAAAAAATGTATTCGAAAAAGTTGGGTCTAAAGGGACATAATGGTGACCGAGATCAAAAGTTAATAGCAGATCTTTTTACCTTATTACAATTAACAGAAACCGATATGACTATATTTTTCAGGCTGTTATCTCAGTTTAACCCTGAAAGTTGTTATTCTGACGAAGAACTTATTTCGGTTATTAATAAAGCATTTTATAAACCAGAGGAAGTTAAAGGCAAAGTAAAAAGTAAAATAATTCATTGGTTTAGGGATTATTTAAATAGGCTTTCACAACAAGATTGTGTTAATGAAGATAGAATATCTGATATGAATCGGTATAATCCAAAGTATATATTGAGGAACTATTTGGTCCAAAAAGCGATTGATAAAGCATCGATCGGCGATTTTTCTGAAGTAGCACGATTATTAGATGTCATGCGCAAGCCTTATGATGAGCAGCCTGAGTATGACGATTATTCTGCAAAAAGGCCTGAATGGGCTAGACATAAAGCGGGATGTTCTATGTTGTCCTGTAGTTCTTGAGTCGAAAAATTTAATAAGCTTATATTTTTAGCTTTATAGGAGATACTTTTACAATGTATAAATACCGTGCAGTAAGAAAAAGAAAACAAGTATTTAATATTACTGAACAGTTGGAAAAACCTCTTGATTTGTATGAACATCTTCCTTTTCAAATAGCAGTTGTCAGTAACTTATTGCAACTTAACCGGGATTTAGCCATTAGAGAAATTATTGAGCTTGACCCACGCGAGCTAAGAGTCATTTTAAATATTGGTTCCTACATGCCTATAAAGGCGGCTGATATTTCTTATCAAGCCAGGCTAGATTCCTATACTGTCAGTCGAGCAGTCAAAGTGCTGATTAATTTGGAAATGGTTGGAGTTGAAAAAAATGCTTCAAACAAGAAAGTTAAATATCTAATACTAACAGACAAGGGGAAAGATGTTTATAAAAGGCTGTGCGATGTTATTAATAAAAGAACGGATGACCTTGAAGAAGTTATTGAGGATTCTGAAAAAGAATTGTTAATGGAGTTGCTTGCAAAGTTAGAAGATAAAGCTGAAACAATGTTAGCAAGTCATGCACAATCATCTTTAAACGAAAAAGGAACAATTCCTGCTGATCAAAAAGAAATTATTCGTTGGGCTAAAAAAAGTAGTAGTTAGCTTTTGAGCGACTATTAAAAGAGGGAGGCAGCTAAATTTACCAAGCTATATTTTCTTGATTACTCTACTATAAACTTCGTATTAATATTGTTATCATCTTTACTAATAGACTAAAATTATATTGTGTTAGAGTGGGCTCGCTGAGACATTTGGGGCGAGGTTTTAGGCACTGTATTAGTTTTTAATTTAATTTGAGTATCAGTAAGCTAAGATAAATTTATGCATCGTCATGCCAATTGCCAGTATTATTATTTAGATGGTTGCAAAGTCAAGCTAGATGAGTCTTTACTCGAGTTTTCCGATGGTAAAAAATCTAAAGTCCAGCCTAGAATATTAGAAGTGTTGACTACCTTAGTTGAGCAATATCCAAATATTGTTTCAAGAGAAGAGCTGATTAGTAAAATATGGAGTAATGATAAAAAAGCAGGTGAAAATTTACTTAATAATGCTATATGGCAACTTAGACATATTTTTAAAAATAAAGAGCCACAAGTTGAAATTATTGAAACTGTTCGTAAATTAGGTTACCGACTTCTAGTAGCGCCCCAGTTTGATGACTCTCAAAATAATATTGAACCTTCACAATCAACTAACCTTTTAGAGCCTCATATTCAAACTGAGTTGTCAAAAGACAATAGGTTTAATCCTATATGGTTTTTGAGTGTTTTTTGTCTTTTTGTTTTTGCTTTTTTTATTTTTCAAACTAATGAAGTATCAAAGCCTGTTATACCAGAGTTATCATTAGTTACGAAAGAGCCTGGGGTGGAGCTGTTTCCAAGTCCATCACCTAATGGAGAGTGGTTGGCATTTGTTTGGAGAAAGCGGGGAGCTCGTCCAGAGTTATATATCAAAGAGTTAAAAAATAACAATACTCCTCCTAGGAGGTTAACTTTCAACGGTATTATTTCTGAAATAACGGCTTGGGATAATCATTCTACATGGGCTTACTATGCATCAAGAACTCAGATACAACAAGGTTGTATGATTTTTAGGGTGAATATATTGACCGGAGAGTCAGAGCAACTGGTCAAATGTAATCGTAAGATTTCTAGTCGTATGCCTTTTACAGTGTCTCATGATGGTCAGTTTCTAGTTTATTTTAATCGAAGTAATATTCTCCAAGGTGAAGAAGGTATTTGGCTGGTTGATTTAGCTAATCTTGATCAAATTAACAGAGAAATAGAAATTCCATGTGCTGAGCTATGTGGCGATTTTTTAACGGGAGTTCTGTTTTCACCGGACAGTAAAAAAATTGCGGTAACCGCTAGAGCCGATCAGTACTCAGAAAACTTGTATATAATAGATTTGGAGAATTATAAGGTAGAGAAAGTCGTTGAGGATTATATTAATATTGTTGGTTTTGACTGGCATCCAGATAATCAAACAATTGTTTTTTCCAAGGCTTTACCTGATAATCGTACAGGAGAAATTGTTGAATTAGAGAACAAAACAATTACTCCATTAGATATTGATGGATTTAGTTATCCTAAATTTTCTCGTGATGGTAAGCAGATTTTTTATCATCATAAACGAGAAAACTATCGAATTTCTAGTCTTCCTTTAAATGAAAATATTTCAAGAACATTATTTCCAATTTTGATGTCTAACTTTAGCCACAGGAGTCAGGATTATTCTGAAAAAACACAAAAAATTGTTTATACCTCTAATGAGTCTGGCAATTTTGAGTTGTGGACCGCTGATTTAGATGGCGAAAATAGGTTGCAATTAACCAGCTTAAAGAATGAGGTTCGTTTCCCTGTTTGGTCTCATGATGGTTCAAAGATTGCTTTTATTGGTAGAGTCAGAAAAAACAATGAATCAAAACTTTTTGTATTGGATTTAAATAGTCAAAAAGTGACTATGCTAAAGTCTCCTTTTGAATCTCATGGTCGACCTAGTTGGTCTTTAGATGATAAACATCTATTAGCCATTTCACATCATCAATCAAAGTCAAGATACTATGAGTTCTCTTTTGATGATACGCCACCTAAACTGTTGACTGATTTAATCATCTATTATGCTAAAGAGTCAAAGGAGGGGTTGTATGCCGTTAATAATAAAGGAGAGCTTTGGCTATTAAGCAAGAGCGAGCCAGATAAAAATAAAAAGCTATTGTCTGTTGATGAGTTTGGTACTCGATATGCCTGGATTTTAACTGATAAGGGTATTTATTTTTACAAAGAGGTTGGTGGTAAACATCAGATTCATTTCTTTGACAAACAAACTCAAAAGGTAAGTTTAGCTGCTTATTTGCCTTGGATGGTAACCAATCAGTTTTCTACAATGTCTTATTCTTCTGCTTCTAACCAATTGTTACTTACCGTCAATGATATTCCACAAATTGATATAAAGAAAGTTGTTAATGCGACTGAGTTAAACTATAAAAAATAAATAATTATTTTTGAATGCAAAAAAAATAAGTGTCTATTATAACGTTCTCAGATATTGATGTATTAGCATTTATATCTGATATTCAAGTATTGATTAAGATAAATATTTACAAGCCTTAATAGAATAAAATTGTGCACTGCAATATAATCTTGCTGAGATAGTTGTTTTTACTAAAAAAATGACGATAAATAATTTAAGGAAAAGGTAAAAGTGCTTTTTATATTGGTTTATTTATAATTTATTTGTTTCTCTTTTTTTTATTATTTCTTGGGCTGAAATATAACCCAATGAACATCATTTAATCTCAATTTTATCTCAATTCTCTATTATTATTAGAGTTTTATTGTTAGAGCAAGGCTTTAGGGCTAACTAATATTTAAAAGCTGAATTATTTTATCGAGTGTTAGTGAGACCTATCGCTTGAAACCATTGGATGAAGATAAAAACCAAAGTGAGAAGCTTTTATGTGTAATTTATGAGAAGTGAATTACTGAATATTTTATTTTTCTTCTTCTTATTTGAGAAACCAATTGCTTTGACTTTTGCCTTTTTGAGTAGTTTCAGTTTTCAATAAAACGATTAATTTATTGTTTCAACAGCTAGTTGGATTTAATAAAGCTTTATCTATTTTTTATCAATTTTTAGTTGAACTTACTGTAATGCCACTTCCTTTATAGCAATTTAACAATGAGCTACTTTATAAAAAATCATCAATTTAAAGGTTAAAGTAATAGTTATATTTCGAATAGCCTTATAGACGTTGTGGATGTTTTGGCTCTTTCATAACTATTGTGCTTTTCACTTTCTTTCGTTTAAATAAATTTGCTATGCATAAAAGTAAAGCAATCGTAAAAACTTAATAAAAGTATAACTTAATAAAAGTATAATTATGTGGAGGAAGTAAGGTGCAAGTTGTGAAACTCAAAAAGAGTAAACTGGCTGTCTGTGTTCTTTCGGCCCTAACACTGTTTTCTGGTGGTCCAGTGTTGGCTGCTGAACAAAGTAAAGATACTAGTGTTGACAAAAAGAAAGATCGAAAGCTAGTTGTTACAGGCTCAAGAATTAAAAGGACTGATGTTGAAGGAATGCAATCCATTCAAGTGATTTCTAGTGAAGAAATTGAAGAGTCAGGCTTTACTGATTTAGGTGACTTTTTGGCGACAATCTCGTCGACTGGTTCTTCGCTAGGTGAGACAGATAATAACTCTACAACGCGATCTGCCCAGCAAGTGAGTTTGCGTAACTTGGGGGCAAATAAAACATTAGTTTTAATTAATGGAAATCGAGTACCTAACTTTGCTGGTGCATTTGGTAGCTCGTCTAATACTGCTGATGTTGGTTCTCTTCCACCAAGTGTTGCGGTTGAAAGGATTGAAATATTAACTGATGCAGCATCGGCTATTTATGGCTCCGATGCTATGGCTGGTGTTATCAATGTGATATTAAAAGATGATTATGATGGTTCAAGTCTTAATCTACGTTATCAAGATACTGAGCGAGGTGGTCGTTCAAGAAAATCAGTGAGCTATGTAACCGGTTTTGGGGGAGATAGCTGGTCAGGACTTTTTACTTTTAAAGGACAAGATAAAGAAGCCTTATTTACCAATCAAAGAGAAGAATATTTAGGTTTAGGACCACATGGAACCGGAAGTTATTCTAATTGGGGAGCTTACCTAAGAGACTTTAGTCGAGTTTTTCATGATGAACAAAGAAATTATCCCGGAGGAGGAGATCCGCAATCTTGCATGACATTGCTTGGAGAAAATGCTGTGTGGATGACACAGTACTGGAACGGCTATCCTGGTAAGAGTTCTTTGAGTAATACATCATACCGTTGTCGTTATGATCGTCATTCAGGCCGTTCTATTGTTCCTGCTGAAGAAAAAATAAATTCTTCTCTAAGACTTGTAAAAGAGTTTGATAATGGAGATGAGTTTTCATTTAATGTTGCTTATATGGATCGTAAAACAGAGCAGTTTAATGAGCCTAGAGGGGCTGGAGTTAATGTTTATCGTGATCCTGCAACAGGCGATTTATCATTAGATAGTGTGAGTGGTTGGAATCGATTTGAAATAAGACGACGTTTCGTTGAGTTTGGCCCTTACAAAGAAGAAATTGATGCGGATAGTTTACAGACATGGATGAATTATTCGGGCCGTTTGACTGATAACTTAGATTATCAAGTGAACTTTTCTTACGGTGAAAATAGTCGTTTACGTTATGGTGGAGCCTGGATGAGAAGAGATGCTTTGCTTGACGTTTTAACACTTGATCCAGAAGATACAAGCGCAGGAAAGTGGTATCCTTTGAACGTAATGCCTGCAGATGTCGCTAGACGCGTTACTGATTATCGTACTTATACTTCTTCAATAGAGGCGAGTCAGCTTTCATTTGAAATTTCCGGTGAAGCATTTGATATGCCTGCTGGGCCTGTAATGTTTGCCGCAGTATTAGAAGGATTTTCTGAAGATTGGAAAGATAGTGTTAGTGATAATGTCATCAATCAAGAAATATTAGGTGCTGGAGGGGGGAGAGCTTCTGGTGACCGTGATCATTATGCCTTTGGGTTTGAAACTGATATTCCACTCACTGAAAGTTTAAATTTATTTTTAGCGGGTCGTTATGATTACTATGATGATGATACTGATGTTGATGGCGCATTTTCTCCATCAGCCAGGTTCGTTTTCCAGCCGACTGAAAATCAATCTTTTAGAATTGGTTGGGGGAAATCATTTAAAGCGCCTGATTTAGCACGTATTCATGCTGAGCCAAGCCGATTGTTTACGAATACGAGTTATCGCTTTGAGCCTTGTACTGATGCACAAAAAGCTGTTGGTGATGCAGGTGGTTCTGTTGCATGTAATCCGCAAGCTGATTGGAGTGATTCATATACCCGTGTTGTCAGCGGTAACAAAGCGCTTGAAGAAGAAACTGGTGAAACAACCAACATTGCTTGGACTGGTGACTTTGGTGATTTTGATATGAGTTTAGAATTTTATCGTATCCAATTAAATGGTGAAGTGAATACTGTTGGGACCAGCTATTTGTTGAATCGACAAGAAATTTACAATGCTACGGCTGGTGGTGTTTCGGGTACTGAATGTGAAGCGATCGGTGAAGTTGGATTTCTGACCGAAAGTCAAACTTATATTGATCCAGCAACAGGTGGAACTTATACCTATCCTACGCTAGCTTGTGTTTTTTCGGGGCCTATAAACGCGGCTGAAAAATTGTCTGATGGTGCTAATTTACGGATGAATTATGTTTTAAAGACGAATGACTTTGGTCGTTTCAAATTCGGACTAGAAACTAATTTTACTCATAAATTAGAATATTTGGAAAATGATGATGCTGATACGGTGCGACGTGATTGGGTTAAAGATGGTTATGAGAACCGTTGGAAAGGTGCCGTAAAAGTTAATTGGAATAAAGGAGATTATTCTGCATTTTTACGCTGGCGTTATATTGGAAGCGCAGCTGGAATGCCTGAGTTAGCACCAAGAGATCCTGTTACTGGTGAAATCACTGGAGAACGAGTAGAAACTCTTGATAAATGGGATGCATGGCATGCAACCAATATAGGAGTTACTTACCGTGGGATTGAAGACAGCACAATGACTTTAGGTGTGAATAATTTATTTGCGGCAGATCCTTCATGGAATACTCCATTTAGTGGGGGTGGTAGCTATTCATTTGCTAGCCGAGTCAAAGGGTATGACAGGGAAGGAAAAGCTTTTTATTTAAGTTATACCACTAATTTTTAACCTCTCATTATAAGTTTAGTTTAGGTTGTTAGTTTGCCTGGCTATGCCAGGCTTTTTTGTTTTGCAGCGATTTATTTTTATTCCTAATGTTAGTCTTGCAATTTATGACTATTAATTTTGTTGCTTCTCAAACTAGTTTGATGATAGTACAAGTAATAATACTTTAATTTATTAAAACTGTATTTGTGCGGCGCAGTAAAATACTAATTATCTAATAAATGATCAAGGCTAAGCTAAAATTTTTATTTTATAAGCACAATAATTAATCGTTTTATTTAATTGTTATACAAGACTTGAAGCTTAAATAGTTTAGGTTTAATATATTATAAACGGGTTATAAATATGTTTGATTATTTTTGTCTCCATAGCAGTTCCTAAGCAGGGAGATGTCTCGTCATAAAAGTTAGAGAGTTTGAGTAATATCACGGAAACTTAGGGAAGACTGCTGGTAAGAGTGATTCAGTGATTAAATATAGGCGAGTCAGTTGAGGTCGTAAATTTTTGTAAAACGCAATCTTTGTTGGGTGTAAACCCCATAAATAACAAGGTTTCGTTATTGATTAACAATATCTGATGCTTTTACGAAAGAACACCGCAAATTTTATTGGTTTTTAGTTGAGTTTGTCGATTGATTTTACTTAAGTTTAAACATTTAAATTTTATTTATAGAACAATTGATAATTTGTGTTTAATGGTTTTTTAGTATAAACATTAATATATCGATTAAATAGATTATTACGTTAATGCTTTATTAGTATTCCTGAATGTAGTTGTTTTTATGGTTGAATCTATTTGGGAAAAAGTATTTTATGAGTAAGTGTTTTATAGTTAATTGATCAGATTTTAAGACTTGGTGTTAGTTTTGCCTGGCGTTAATGCCAGGCTTTTTTTTAGCTGTTTCAATATCATTTGATAAAAAATTGAAGTGAGGTCGGTTATATGAATTAAATGAAAGTGGTTATTTCATTTAATGATTTTTTGATTAGAGCATGCTCCGGTACTGTAGCTGACTCTGCTGGATAGCCAACTACAAGCAGAATGTATGCTTTCTCTGTTTTTGGTCTTTTGCATATTTGATTAAGAAAAGTCATTGGTTTGGGAGTATGGGTGAGTGTTGCTAAGCCGCTGTGGTGAAGTGCATTAATTAGGAAGCCAGTTGCAATACCGACAGACTCTCTCACATAATAATTTTTTCTGTCTTCTTCAACTGTAACACCACCTCGTTGTTGTGCAAATATGGCGATTAAATAGGGTGCCTTTTCTAAATAAGGTTTATGGTCGTCTGTACCTAATGCATTTAATGCGTCCAACCATTCTTCTCCTGCTCGTCCATCGTAAAAAGCAACTTCTTCTTTTTCAGCAGCTTGGCGGATTTCTGATTTTATTTCGGGATCACTGATAACCGTAAAGTGCCAAGGTTGATGGTTAGCGCCACTAGGGGCTGTGCCAGCTGCTTTTAAACAGTTTTCAATCACTGCTTGTTCGACAGGGCGTTCTGAGAACTCTCTAACGGTGTGTCTTTTTTTTATTTCATGATAAAACTCCTCTGAACGGCTTAGCATTTCCTGAGGAGAATATTCTGTAAAGTCTGGTAGCGGGCGAGAGTCGTGCTCTTTCATAATTAATCCTAATAAATTCGTATTATTACTGATGCTTAATTGTTGCATAAGCAACAATGTGAAATCAACTATAATTTTGATATAAGATTTTAATTAAGTATATCGCAATATATATTTGCTACTATATGCAAAATACACAAAGTGCAGGTATGGAGTAGTTACATTAACATGAGGAATTTAGTCAAAGCTTACTTCTGTTTTGTTTTTGTCTGCTCTATTATTTATTCTGTCAATATATCTGCTGAGCAAGCTGAACAAAAAACAGGCCGCAAGGCCGTTTATTCTTCCGCGGTCAAGGTCGCCAACTTTATTGATCGTTTTTTTGGACAAAATGATGCATTAGAATCGGCTAACTATGACTACCTCCGTTTAGTGACAAGTGTACATTGGCAAGAAACAGAAAAAATCGATTATGCTGCAAAACTGAAAGCTAAAGTTCGCTTACCGCAGATGAATGAACATTTCAGCCTTATTTTTGATGAGCGAGACTCTGTTTTTTCAGATGAGACCAAAGGAGAGGTTAATCATAGTTCATTGCCTCTGGAGAATAAAAGTTCATCGGCTGCACTAAACTATGAATCAGATAAATATAAACGTTTTAAATTTGATACAAGGATTGGTTTAGGCTCTCATCTTGAACCATTTGTTTTATTCAAACATACTTATCGTCCTTACCAAAGCGATAAAATGTTTGTTAAAAATATTAACTCAGTTTTTTGGAGAGAAAAAAAAGGTTATGGTGCAAGTGTACGAATGGAACTTGATAGAATAATTAATGTTAATAATCTATTTCGTTGGAACTATACTATTTTGCGGGCTGAGAAAAGTTTAGGAAATGAATGGATAAATACTTTTTCAATTATTAATCATATGTCAAAAGAAAGTTGGTTGTCTTATGATTTTAATATTAAAGGGCGGTCGGCTAATGAATTTGCTGTTGAAGAATATCGTCTTGCGCTTCGCTATAGAAAACAATTGGATATCGATTGGCTTTATTATGAAATTGAGCCAGAGTTTTTATGGAGGAGGACGCCTGAACAACCCAAGAGAAACTTTTACACTGGACTAATTCTAAGGTTTGAGATACGGTTTGAGGATTAAAAAACTTATCGATAGTATAGGTATAGAGGAGAAATAAGTTGAATATTTGGGTGGATGCTGACGCGTGTCCTGTCGTTATTAAAGAAATACTATTTCGTGCAGCAGAGCGAACTAAAACGCAACTGACATTAGTGGCCAACCAGTTTATACGGACTCCTGCTTCACCAATAATTAAAATGCTTCAAGTCTCTCCTGGTTTTGATGTAGCTGATAATGAAATTGTAAAAAGGGCTTCCGTAGGAGATTTGGTGATTACGAGTGATATTCCTTTAGCTGCTGAAGTTATTGAAAATGGTTGTAAGGCACTGAGTCCTCGTGGAGAATTGTTTACGCCTGATAATGTTCGCAGTCGACTCAATATTAGGGACTTTATGGATACTATGAGAGCTAGTGGTGTAGACACTGGGGGGCCTCCTGCACTGAACCAAACCGATCGAAAAAACTTTGCTAATCATTTGGATCGGTTATTAACTCAGTCTCAATAATTTAAGCTTTGGGTAAGAAAAATAGTCAGTACTCTCTGTGAAGAGTGTAATATTTTAGTTTTTATCAATAGCTTTGTAGTACTACTAAAGCTATTGATATCGACTACAATATACAACTGACTATATTTTTCAGGTTATTTGAAATAAAAATTATAACTATTTGGTCGCTTTTTTCATTTGGGCAATAAAGTTGCCTAATTCTTTCAACATCTTTTCTGGCGTACTTAGGTGGTTGGCAATAATTTTTACAACGGCCGACCCACTAATTGCTCCATCTGCTCCAGCCTGAATAGCTTCTACCACTTGTTGTGGTGTTGATATTCCAAAGCCAAGTAAACTTGGTGGTGCATGATACTTTTGTAATGTATTAATTATTCTATCAACAGGCATTTCTGCTGCTACATCTACACCAGTAACTCCGGCACGACTTAATAAATAAGTATAGCCTTGTCCTCGTTTTGCCACCTCGGCTAGTGTGGTTTCTTCTGCATTAGGTGTTGCGATAAAAATAGGCGCAATACTATGGGCTTTAGCCGAACTAATAAATTTTTCTGACTCAATAATCGGAACGTCTGCAACTAATACTGAATCTACACCTGCTTCATTAGCTTGTTGATAAAAGTGGTCGATTGAATGTCCGACAACCAAGTTTGAATAAACTAACAGACCGATTGGAATTTCTGGGTAATCATTTCGAATTGATTTAATGACTGAAAAACATTTGGCTACATTAGCACCATTGGATAAAGCTCTGATTGAAGCCGCTTGGATCACTGGTCCATCAGCAATTGGATCTGAAAATGGAATACCAAGTTCCAGCGCATCGGCACCATTTTCAATTAAGGTGGTAATAATTTGATAGCTTAGTTGTGGATCAGGATCACACAACATCACAAATGGAACAAAGGCACCTTCTTTCTTGGCTTTTAAATTGTCAAAGCATTGTTGATAACGATTACTCATGGGACTATTTTCCTTCTTGCGCTTGTTGCTGTGTGATAACACTTTTAACGTGGCTTAAATCTTTATCTCCACGCCCTGATAAATTGATGACAATAATCGTTCCGTCAGCTACTTTATTAGCGAGTTTTAGTCCATAAGCTAATGCATGTGATGACTCTAGTGCTGGAATTATTCCTTCACTTTCTGATAGCTTTTTAAAGGCTGCTAATGCTTCTGTATCTGTGATGGCTACATATTCAACGCGCTGAGTGTCTTTTAAAAAAGCATGTTGCGGGCCAACCGCTGGGTAATCTAGTCCCGCTGAAATGGAATAAGATTCTTCAATTTGGCCATCATCGTCTTGCATAATGTAAGTATAAGAACCATGTAGTATGCCTTTACTGCCTTTATTAAGCGTTGCACCATGTTCATGAGTGTCTAGACCTTTGCCTGCTGGTTCAACACCAATGAGTTTAACTTCTTCTAAAGGAAGAAAGTCGGTGAATAATCCAATTGCATTTGAACCTCCGCCGACACAAGCGATTGCATAATCAGGCAAACGACCTTCTGCTGCTAAAATTTGTGAGTGGACTTCTTCGCCAATCATTTTTTGAAACTCTCGAACCATTGTTGGAAATGGGTGAGGCCCTGCGGCTGTTCCTAACAAATAATGGGCATCTTTATAAGTGGCAGACCAGTCTCTTAAAGCTTCGTTGACAGCATCTTTCAATGTGCCACTGCCAGCTGTTACAGGAATAACTTTTGCGCCCATTAACTCCATTCTAAAAACATTGGGTTGTTGCCTTTTGCAGTCGACAGCACCCATGTAAACCCGGCATTTTAAACCTAACAGGGCACATGCTATTGCGGTTGCTACACCGTGTTGTCCTGCACCTGTTTCGGCAATTATTTCTGTTTTTCCCATTCTTTTGGCGAGTAATGCTTGGCCTAGTACCTGATTTGTTTTATGTGCTCCGCCATGTAATAAGTCTTCACGTTTTAAGTAAACTTTTACGTTTTTATTAGGAGATAAGTTTTTTGTTAACGTTAATGGAGTAGGGCGACCTGCATAGTTGCTAAGTAGAGTATGAAATTCATTGATGAAGGTTTCATCGCTAGTCGCGTTAACAAATGCTTCTTCTAATTGTAGTAAAGCGGGGACTAATAACTCGGGCACATACATGCCGCCAAAGTCTCCAAAGTATCGATTGAGTTTTGTCATGGAATTAACCTATTATCTTGTCAATTTAAAGTAATTAATTTTGAAATGTTTGAATTTGCTTTGTTGATTAAGCTCTTAGTTGTTCAAAAATTTCTGCAATTTTCTGTGTGTCTTTTATACCAGGTTTAGACTCAACTCCCGAACTTAAATCAAGTGCAAAAGTATTGAATGAGTTTGCCTTATTTATGTTGTCTAAATTAATACCACCAGCCAAAATGATGTTGTCAGTATTCACCGTTTTTAGCAGCTCCCAATCAAAGTGATGGCCTGTACCACCTTGTTCTTTGTCTGAGTAAGTGTCTAATAAGTATCGATCAATATGGTTATCAGGTGTAAAGTTTATTGAGTTTGTAATTCGTTGAGCCTTCCATAGTTGAATATTGGGCAGTGCTGTTTTTAATGCTTGTATATATTCAGCAGATTCATCACCATGAAGTTGTACGGCATATAAATTTAGCTGTTTTGCATAATCAACAATTAATGATATTTCTTCATCAACAAATACGCCGACATATTGAAGTTTTACACTATTAGTAATTTTGAGCGCAGATTCTAAACTGATGTAGCGTTTGGATTTTGGATAAAAAATAAAACCTGCATAAATCCCGCCATATTGGTCAACACTTTTGGCATCTTGTTCACGAGTAATACCACAAATTTTAACTTTTCCAAAAATTAATGATTTGCAGTGCATGCGAATATCTTGCTGGGCCATAATGCTAGAGCCCACTAAAAAACCATTGACTAGTGGCGAAAGGCGTTTAATATCTGAGTGACTTTCTATTCCAGATTCTGAAATAGCAATCCTACCTGCTGGTATTTTTGATGCAAGTTTTTCGGTTGTTGCTAAATCAATACTTAAATCTTTTAAATTTCGGTTATTGATACCTATAATTTTTGCATTTAAGTGTATGGCTCTATTGAGTTCTTGTTCATCATGCACTTCAGTTAGAATATCTAGGTCAAGAGACTCTGCTATTTTTGCTAATTTAATATAGTCATCATCGTTAAGTACAGAAAGCATTAGCAAAATAGCATCTGCGCCATAATGACGAGCTTCATAAACCTGATAAATATCGATGAAAAAATCTTTACATAAAATCGGTACGTTAACAATTTTGCTGGCTTTAGATAAAAATGAAAAATCACCTTGAAAATATTTATGATCAGTCAGTACCGAGATAGCACTTGCATAATCTTTATATTGTTCGAGAATATAGTCTAGATTGAAATCTTCTCTGATTAGTCCTTTAGAAGGTGATGCTTTTTTGCACTCTAAAATAAAATCGGCATATTGATTCGATAATGCCTTTTCTAAACTTCGAGTTGATTTAGTTAAGTCACCTTGGAAGCTCTCTAATGGTTTTTGTTTTTTTCTGAGCACAAGTTCATCACGCTTATGGGCTACAATTTCTTGCAGTACATTTTTCATTATTTGGCTCCTTGGTGACTGATTTCTGCCAGTGACTGTAGTTTTTCAAAAGCGTCACCTTGAACAATAATTTGTTTGGCATCACTGACACCTTGTTTTATTGATTCACTTTTTCCTGATAAATAAAAGAGTGCTCCAGCATTCGCTGAAATAGTATCAATAACCGAGTTTGACGCTTTTCCTTGAAGCACATCAGTAAAGTTTTGTGCGTTTTCTTCTGGTGTGCCTCCAACTAGCGCTTCTAATGGCACTTTATTCAGCCCGAAGTCGGTGTAGTTTAAGTCGTACTCTTCTATTTTTCCATTTTTAAGTTCGGCCACATGAGTTGTCCCTGCTAAAGTTATTTCATCACAACCACAACTGTGTACAACCATGGCTGCTCGACAACCAGAAAGTCTCAAAGATTCTGCCGCGGCGTAACAATATTCTGGTGCATAAACGCCCATCAGTTGATATTCAGGATTAGCTGGATTGATTAATGGGCCTAATAAATTAAAAATAGTTCGAGTTTTTAATGTGTTTCTTACAGGCATGACATGTTTTACGCCAGTGTGGTATAGCGGGGCAAATAAGAAAGTTGTACCTATTTCATCCAGACATCGACGAGCCACTTCTGGTGACATATCTATTTTTACATTTAATTGCTCTAATACATCGGCAGAACCACATTTGCTCGAAATTGAGCGGTTTCCATGCTTAACCATTTTTAGCCCTTTGACCGAAGCAATAAGTGATACCAAAGTCGATATATTCAGTGTATGTTGACCGCTTCCACCAGTACCACAGCTATCTGTGATCGCATAATCTGGTTTAGGAAAAGGGTTGGCGTGTTGGCGTAGCGCTTGAGCTGCACCAACAACTTCACTTGGTTGCTCACCTTTGATTTTTAAAGCGATTAAATAGGCACTAATTAAAATTGGATCTGTTTTCCCCGATATTAGTTGGCTAAAAAGTTCTAAAGATTCTTGTTGGGTTAAATGCTGACCTTCAAAAATCTTTTTTTGTAATGCTTGCATGATAAGTTCCTGGTAAAAATAATAATTAATGAGTCGAATAAGTATTTGAATTGCAATTAGTTAACCATGCGAGTGAAGCATTCAAAAGTTGACTACCGTAAGTGGTTAAAATAGATTCGGGATGAAATTGAAAACTGAGTATTTTATGTTTTTTATGTTTTACTGCCATCACTTCATCTTTTGTATTCGCAATTACTTCTAGTTCATCAGGGATATTGCTACCGACTAAGGAGTGATAACGTGCAGCCCTAAATGGACAGGGTAAAATATTAAGTATTTCGTTATCTTGATAATAAATATCGTCAGCTTTTCCATGAATAATCTGCTTGGCTTGACCAATAGTACCACCAAAATGTTGAATGATTGCCTGGTGACCTAAACAAATACCTAAAAGTGGAATTTTACCTGCGTAAGTATTAATAATTGAGAGTGAGTTGCCTGCAGAATCAGGGTTGCCTGGCCCAGGTGAAATCACGATTACTGTATTGTTAGGATCGATTGATTGCTTGGAACTAAATATTTCCTCAACAGGTGTATCATTGCGGTATATGATAACTTCAGCCCCTAATAATCTGAATTGATTAACTAGGTTGTAGGTGAAAGAATCATAGTTATCGATCATAATAATTTTCAATGGATTAGTCATTGGATGATCCTTGTATTAATTGGTTTGCTTTCTGAATTGCTTTAATGACTGCTGCTGCTTTATTCTCAGTTTCATTAGCTTCAAGTACTGGAACAGAATCATAAACAATACCAGCTCCAGCCTGAATTTTTGCAATACCATTTTGGTAGAATGCAGAACGGATGACTATGCAAGTATCCATATCGCCGCTCCCATTTAAGTAGCCAACTGCACCGCCATAGCTACCTCGGCGTTTGGCTTCTACTTTACGAATAAGCTCAGTCGCTTTTATTTTGGGAGCTCCTGTAAGGGTTCCCATATTCATGCAAGCTTGATATGCATGGAGAGCATCTAGATCGTGACGTAGCTCTCCTTGAACACAAGATACCAAATGCATAACTTGTGAATATCGGTCAACATCTAAAAGTCTGGGCACATGTGTTGTTCCTGGTTTTGCTATTCTGGCAATGTCATTTCTAGCAAGATCTACCAGCATCATATGTTCTGCAACTTCTTTTTGATCCAGTTTTAATTCTGCTTCTATACGAGCATCTAAATCAAGATCAATTATACCATTACTTCGCCCTCTGGGTCTGGTTCCTGCTATCGGATAAAGTTCAACCTGATTGGTTTGACTACAGTATTTTAGGGAACTTTCAGGAGATGCGCCGAATAATACAAAGTTTTGATCCTGCATGTAAAACATGTATGGACTAGGGTTTGAGTGTTTGAGTTCTTGATAACTGTTGATTGGTGAGTCACATTCAAGTGTAAAAGTTCTTGATGGAACAACCTGAAATACATCGCCTTGAATAATTCTTTGCTTAAGGTTAACTACAACATCTTGATATTCTTGATCACTTAAGTCAACAGAGAGAGTTGTGTTCTTGTTGCTATCATAAGTGGAATGGTGTTCTTTAGTTAGAGTTGTAATTTTTTGCTCAAAATTTTCAAAAGAGCGAGCTAACTCAAAATAGGTTTTCTGTGCATTTACACCAGAGAAGTGGTTACACAAAAGTTTTTTCTGTTTCAGTTTATGATCAATAATTAAAAGGCTTTCTGCTAAGTAAAATACAAAGTCAGGGCAATCTTCGGCACTGACTGGTAATGGCGGTAGTTTTTCAAAATTAGCAATTAAGTCAAAAGCGAATAAGCCAGCAAGAAAGATTGAGTATTCACTTTTATTCGTTGGCGTAAAAGCATTTTTTATTGTACGAATACTATCTATTGTTGTTGGTTGCTTTAATCGTGAATCCTCGTCTAGATTGTGGTTTTGTAAAGGGTAGTGTACATAAACTGACTGTTGTTCAGGAGCTCTTTCACAATCAATGTCTTGCGATTTTAAGGAATTATAGATATGTTCGAGCGCATTTTTTCCATTAGCGGTTATTGCTTCAATTTTTACTTGTTGCTCATTACACTCAACACGAATAGCTGCTTGTAACATGAGTATACTTTTGACACTTTCTTTCGATTCAATTTCACTAGACTCTAATAAAATAGTGTTTTTTAGTGCTTTTATTCTGTTGAGTTCTTGAAATATTTCAACGGGTTCTAAAAACGAGTCAATCGTCTTACTGATAGTTTTCACCTTACCGTAAGGTGATTGATCATCAAAAGAGCCTGTTTTAGGTGTATATTGTGTAGGTGACATTATGATAAAACCTTTCCTGAGGCATGAATAAAAGGGGTTAACTCTGACATTAATTTTTCAAAATAAGCTTCGTCTAATGATTGTTGGCCATCAGAAAGTGCAATTTGAGGATTATAATGCGCTTCAACAATAATACCATCAGCCCCACAAGCGATGGCTGCCTTTGACATTGGAATCACTAGCTCTCTGATCCCTGTTCCGTGTGATGGATCAACAATGATGGGCAAATGGCTTTTAGTTTTTATATAAGCAACCGCATTTAGGTCGAGTGTATTACGAGTTGCTTTTTCATAAGTACGGATCCCTCGTTCACACAAAATGATGTTTTTGTTGCCTTCGTTGTAGATATATTCTGCTGCTAATAAAAATTCTTCAATTGTGGCTGACATGCCTCTTTTTAAAATAGTAGTTTTATTGGTTTGTCCAACAGCCTTTAAGAGTTTAAAGTTTTGCATGTTACGCGCACCAATTTGAAAGGCGTCAACATAGGGCTCCATCATGTCTACGTGATTAGCATCAACAATTTCGGTCACACTCGGTATGTTAAATTCTTTTGCCGTTTCTTGTAGGATTTTTAGTCCTTCTTCCTCAAGACCTTGAAAGCTATATGGTGAAGTTCGAGGCTTAAATGCACCACCTCTTAGGCCTGTTGCACCATATTTTTTAATGATTTTGGCGGATTCAAACATTTGTTCTTTATTTTCAACAGCACATGGGCCAGCAATAACCGTAAATGTCCCCCCACCTATTGTGTTTTGCCCAAATGCAACTTGGGTATCATGGCTTTGCATTTCTCGGCTTACTTGTTTGTATGTACTGAGTATTGGTTTGATATTTTCTACCATTGGATGCGCAGTAATATTGAGAGAATGTAAGACAATTTCATCCCCTAATGCGCCTAATACGATTCTTTCTGTTCCAGGCATATAAAGCGGTTTCAGTTTTACGGATTCTATTTGTGTCAGAATCTCTTTCGCATCAGCTTCGCTTGCCTCTGGTTTTAATTCAATAATCATTTTCATTTCCTTGTGAGCAAAATTTTAAGAGTAATAATTAATTCATGTAATTTTTATTTTTTGCATAAAAAAACCCGCTTGTTGAGCGGGTTTTTTAGCTTTACGGCCAATGGATTACCCACTCAAATAAATTGAGTGCCACCACCAAGCGATGCCGTTTAATTTAAATATTTTTTCCATTTGCGTTTTAATCATTATATTTAACTTATATTTAAACTTTATTATCTGTAAAAAAGCCCGCTAGATTTCTCTATCGGGCTTTTGGAATACTTTACTGTAAACCGCACTTATGCGAAAACCCTCTAAAGTGAGTATTGCCACCAAGGAGTTTCATTTAATGCGTTTGCTTTAAGGTTTACAGTCTTCATGGGCAGTAAAATAATCGAAAATACGCGTTGGTGTCAAGCGTCAATTTTTTGGTATAGCTAAATATTCTGTTTTTATTAGAAAAAATCGCAACTTTTTTAAAATTGTCTATAGTTATACAGGGTACATATTAATGTTATTAAAGGATTATTTAGCGCGTTCTAGCTAGAAATTTGCTGAATAAACTCACTTTGGTACAAAAAATGCTTTAAATATTCTCTATAAGCGATTTAAAGTAATTCCGACAAATATCTGACTAAATAGGAATCTGAGTTGTGAGTGCGGATGACAATATTTTAACAAATAATGATAGTGATGATGATGCGGTGTTGCAATGGGTGACATTCCGTTTATCTAATGAAACCTATGGTATCAATGTAATGCAAGTTCAGGAAGTTTTGCGTTTTACTGATATCGCTCCAGTACCAGGTGCTCCGCCTTATGTTTTAGGAATTATTAATTTGCGTGGAAATGTAGTTACTGTTATTGATACTTGTCAGCGGTTTGGTTTGCAACCTATTGAATTAACAGATAATACTCGTATTGTGATTATTGAGACTAATCAGCAAGTGATAGGTATATTAGTTGATGCGGTTGCTGAAGTGGTTTATTTAAGGCAATCAGAGATAGAATCGACTCCGAATGTTGGTAATGATGAATCTGCTAAATTTATTCAAGGTGTTTCTCATCGAGGAGAAGAGTTGTTGATTTTAGTTGACTTGAATAAATTGCTTGGTGAAGAAGAATGGGATGAATTGGATTTTCTCGACTATTAATTAATGAGATTATAGGTAACATTGAGTCAATATGATTGATTGGTTATTACAAATAGTAGAACAAGTATCGGTAGTTAGCAGTTTGCTGGCTGTTGCATTGCTTGTTGTTGGGTATTATTTGTTTCAGTTAAATCAGCAACACCTAAAATTGAATAAAAAATTAACTTTATTGCAAAATGAAGTAAGAGCGATGAACAGTGGTCAGTTAGGTATGGGTCGTGAAATTCGTAAGGTTGCTCAAGAAATAGCCAGTGTAGAAACATCACAGCAGCAACAAATTCAGCAGAGTGATCCAATATCTAAAAATTTTGATCAAGCCGGTTTGTTACTATCTCGCGGGGCGACGATCGAGGAGGTTGTTGAAGCATTTGATATTTCTCCTGCCGAGGCCGAGCTGCTTGCTATTATGAGAAATTCAGCTCCCAGCCATACACACTAGCTGTCTTTTTATCGATAAACAATTAATTACCTCATGTCTTCTTCAGCTGATTTTTTCCTGCTTGTATGGTTGATACTACACAATATAATTGATTGATCATTAACCACTAAGTAGTCAATTATAAATTTGCTTACATCTAAAATCCCAGGTCAAACCAGTTGCTCTGTTGATAGAAAGCAAGTTATATTTTTACGATTGAGTTTCTTCTTATCGTTTTATAAATCAAATGGTTATTTTATTAGTAGTGTCTGATAGTGACTATCATTGTCATATTATCCTGTGGTTGATTTTTAGCATCAGTACATTTTGCTAATATGAGCCTATTATTAACCGAGATATATAGTTAGCCTTTACTTGACCCATAACGATTGAAGCCGCAAACTTAGCAAATTCATGCATGGTCAAACTATTTGGTTGAATAGTAGACAAAAAACACTAATAAGTAGCGAGAATATATGCAATCTCTGGAATTATTTGACTTATCAACTGTTCGAGCTTTAACTGAACATTTTACTGGGATCAAAAGAGGCATTGAAAAGGAAAGTTTACGTATATCACCTGATGGTTATTTATCGCAAAAAAAACATCCACATGCTTTGGGGGCAACATTAACAAACCCTCATATTACAACCGATTACTCTGAAGCATTGCCCGAATTTATTACTCAGCCTTCAACAGATCGTTTAAAGCCATTAAAGGAATTAAAACAAATTCACCAGTTTGCATACCAAAACTTGGGTGATGAACTTTTATGGTCAATGAGCATGCCTTGTGTAATGGGAGAAGAATCAGATATTCCTATTGCCCGTTATGGCTCTTCAAATAGCGGCCAAATGAAAGAAATTTATCGTTTAGGTTTAGGGCATCGCTATGGACGTTTTATGCAAACGATTTCAGGGGTTCACTATAATTTTTCACTGCCTGACTCCTTTTGGAAAGCTTTGCATGAACAAGAAGGAGCTGAGCTAGATTTACAAACATTTATTTCCGAAAAGTATATGGGGTTAATTCGAAATTATTTACGTTACTCTTGGCTTATACCGCTTTTTTACGGTGCTTCTCCTGCGCTTTGTGATAGCTTTTTAAAAAATAAAAATATTGATTTAGACAAGCTAACCGAAGGGACTCGTTATGGTAAATATGCCACATCGTTAAGAATGAGTGATCTGGGTTATCAAAATAAAGCGCAAAGCCGTTTGAATATTAGTTATAACTCACTAGATGAATATATTGATGGTTTAGAGTCTGCTATTCGAACACCTGATCCTTATTATGCAGAAATAGGTGTGAAGAAAAACGGCGAATATGTTCAATTGTCAGATAAAATATTACAAATTGAAAATGAGTTTTATAGCAGTATTCGTCCCAAACGGGTTACCCAGTCTGGTGAAAGACCAACTAAAGCTTTAAGAAGACGTGGTGTTGAGTATATTGAAGTTAGGGCGTTAGATTTAAACCCATTTTCTGAAATTGGAGTTGAGCAGTCACAAATTGCTTTTATTGACTCATTTTTGCTAGCATGTCTATTCGCACGTTCAGAACCTATCAACTTAAGAGAAACTGGTGAGTACCAAGAAAATTTTCGTGGGGTCGTGCGTAAAGGGCGCCATCCGGATTTATGTTTAACGGTTAACAATCATTGTGTGTCATTAAAGCAATTTGCTAGCCAGTTATTGACACAAATAAAAGCTTACTCTCAGGTTTTAGATTCCGCTTATGAAACAACCGAGCATGTTGAAGTAATTGACCAGTTATTTAAACAGTTAGATAATTTAGATACAACTTTTTCTGGGCGCATTGTTAAAGAAATTGAGAGTCGCCAAGATGGTTTTTTCCCTTTTGCTATGGAAATATCACAAAAAAATAAACACTATTTTTCGCAAAACTTATTAAGTGAAAGCTTGTTGAGTTGCTATCAAAAAGACGCAGAAAAATCACATGCAAAGAAAGAACAAATTGAAGCTGCTGATAATTTATCGTTTGAAGAGTTTCTAACAAGCTACTATGAATAATTTACGTTCAGTTAAGTTTTAAAATAATAAAAACAAAGAGGATTGTTCTATGGAACAAACAGCTACTTTTATCACCTTTATTATCTACTTAGTGCTTATGCTAGGTATTGGTGTACATGCTTACCGACAAACACAAGATTTATCGGATTATATATTGGGGGGGAGGAGCTTAGGTCGATGGGTGACAGCACTAAGCGCTGGTGCATCAGACATGAGTGGTTGGTTATTACTTGGGTTACCTGGAGCTGTTTATGCTTCAGGTTTAGGAGAGGCTTGGATCGGACTTGGCCTGTTATTAGGCGCATATTTTAATTGGAAAATCACAGCGCCTAGATTGAGGGTTTATACTCAACAAGCTAACAATGCGTTGACTTTACCTGATTATTTTACCAACCGGTTTCATGATGAAAGTAAATTAATTCGTATTGTATCTGCGTCAATTATTTTAATTTTTTTCACCGTTTATGTCGCCTCTGGGCTAACTGCTGGCGCTAAATTGTTTGAAGCATCTTTTGCTATGGATTATCACTTAGCGCTTTTTGCTGGGGGATTAGTTATTATTAGCTACACTTTTATTGGCGGTTTTTTAGCTGTTTCTTGGACCGATATGATTCAAGGGTTATTGATGGCTGCGGCTCTAGTGGTCGCCCCTTGTGTGATGCTTTATGAATTAGGTGGTTTAGAACAAGCTATGGCGGTTGCCACTCGTCTTGATGAATCTGCTGGCACTTTGAAAGCTCAATGGTTTTCAGGTAAAGATGTCACCGAATATCTCTTTTCTATTTCTTTTATATCTTTAATAGCCTGGGGGCTAGGTTACTTTGGGCAGCCTCATTTGTTAGCTCGTTTTATGGCCGCAGAATCGGTTAAAGAAGTTCATGGAGCACGTCGAATTGCAATGGGATGGATGTTTATTAGTATGGTTGGCGCTATCTTTGTTGGCTTGTTTGCGATTGCCTATTTTGCAGAACGACCGGAGGCTGCATTCTTAGCTAAAGACTCTGAACAAGTATTTATTTTTGCTACTAAAGTTTTATTTAACCCCTGGCTTGCTGGCTTTTTGTTGGCAGCTATTTTAGCTGCAGTAATGAGTACTATTGATTCACAGCTACTTGTTTCTTCTAGTGCTGTTACTGAAGATTTCTATCGAGGAATATTAAAACCTCATGCTTCAGATAAAGAGTTAGTATTAATTGGTCGAGTTTCAGTTTTGGTTGTCGCTGCTGTTGCCATGATTATTGCTTTAGATAAAGAGTCAAAAGTGCTTGGTTTGGTTTCTAATGCTTGGGCTGGTTTTGGTGCGGCATTTGGTCCTGTGGTTCTTTTATCATTAGTTTGGAGACGGATGACTATGTGGGGAGCTTTGTCAGGTATGTTGGTTGGTGCAATAACAGTCATTTTATGGATTCAGTTTAAATCGGAATTGGGTTTCCTTTCTGGTCTTTATGAAATGATCCCTGGAGTAACACTGGCTTCGCTAGCAATTTATTTAGTGAGTGCTTTCGGTCCGCAAAATAGCGCTGAAGTCGGAGATGATTTCGACCAAGCTCAATTAGTTATGAAAGAGTAGCTAATTACTCAGCTCTGGAAAAAGTCATCAGAGCGTCTATTTTGGCTGCTTTCTGCGTTAAGCGCCTCGCTATTGCGGCAGTCACTTGCTTTGATAGCCACAAAAATAGCCACACTGAGCTTAAGTGGAAACGGCAATTCAATTTAATTGGGCTTTAAGTCATTGAAAATAAAAATGATTCTATTAATTATTTTGAATTTTCTTATCCAGAGCTGAAGTTAATTAAGGGGAAGTGAAGCTGATTTAGCTATATGTTTAGAAGATGACAGGCTGGGTTTAAAGCTGTATTTTGACAAAACAAACTATTGGTAAATCTAGTCTCTTTTTTCTTGATTAAATAAAAATTTATTAGTTGCTGCTTTTACACTAACTGAACTACTCGTAGTTTTGATTATTTAAGTGTTTTATTTATATTCATACTTTCCCTATTTTTAAGCGTTCAAGATTAGACTGGGCGCTGTGTATTCTTTCTAATTTATTATTTGGGAGCTGAAATGGCAGATTTACTAGATAGCAAGATACAAAGGAAAATACTCTCCTTTGTATCTTAAAAATAGGTGGTAGGTAAAGCTTAATGCGATGAACCTGTTTTTTTCTCTTCTAATTTACAGTGTTCATCTTTCCACTCTCCCCCCATAGAACTACACAATTGTTCTGTTGAGTGTTGTTTGATGATTCCACTTTCCAGCATTTTATCGGTAGAGGGTTGCAAGCTGGTCATGACCATAATTATACCAACAGTACTCATGACGATTGTGTATGGGAAAGCCATGATGACCATTTTTACATAGGATAGTCTTACTAAGGGAGCGATTGCTGATGTTAGTAAAAAGAGAAAAGCTGCTTGACCATTTGGTGTGGCGACACTGGGAATGTTAGTTCCGGTATTAATCGCAACTGCAAGCATATCAAAAGTTTCGCGTGTTATGGTTCCATCTATAACGGCTTTGGCGACTTCGTTAATATAAACAGTGGCAACAAATACGTTATCACTAATCATGGATAAAACACCGTTAGCAATATAGAACATAGCTACTTGTGTATTACCTTCTAAAGCGAGTACAGCATCCGTGATTGGTTTAAATAGCGATTGATCTGCAATGACTCCCACAATAGCAAAAAATACTGTTAATAGCGCTGTGAAGGGAAGGGCCTCTTCAAAAGCGTGACCTATTTGGTGTTCTTCAGTAATGCCACAAAAGGCGGTAGCAAAAATGATAACAGATAAACCTATAAGTCCTACAGGGGCAAAGTGCCAGCCTAATGCAATAATTAACCAAACTCCAGTGATAGCTTGAGCGATTAGTGCTGCATTATCTCGTGTTGTTCTTTGATCGTTTTCATATTCTGCATAATCTTCCATAACAGAACGAACTTTTTCCGGGATTTTTTGGCCATAACCAAACCAACCAGTGATTTCAAGAAGCACTGTTGTACATAAACCGGCTATCAGTACAGGAATGGTAACTGGAGCCATGCGTAAAAAGAATTCACCAAATTGCCAGCTGGCTTTAGCCGCAATAAGCAGGTTTTGAGGTTCTCCTACCAAAGTACAAACCCCTCCTAATGCAGTACCAACGGCTGCATGCATAATTAAACTGCGTAAAAAAGAGCGGAATGCGTCTAAATCTTCTCGGTGTAATTCATGCACTTCATCGTCAGTGCCGTGATCATGATCGGAAGTAAACTTTTTGCCTGATGCGACTTTATGGAATATGCCATAAAAACCGACTGAAACCGCAATAACTACCGCAGTCACAGTCAGTGCATCAAGGAATGCTGAAAGAAAAGCGGCAACAAAACAAAATAGTACAGACAATAGTACTTTTGAGCGAACACCTAGTAACAGTTTAGTAAAAATGAAAAGCAGTAAGTTTTTCATAAAATAAATACCTGCGACCATAAATACTAATAGTAAAATAACATCTAGCGCACTTTGGATTTCATGCAGTACAGTGGTATGGGAAGTTAGTCCTATAAATACGGCTTCAATAGCAAGTAGGCCGCCAGGAAGTAAGGGATAACATTTTAATGCCATAGCTAAGGTGAATATGAATTCTAAAATCAACAACCATCCGGTGATGTAAGGACCGGCTATAATTACGGCGATAGGGTTAATGACTAAAAACAAAATAATTGTGATTTTGTACCAGGCTGGAGCATTACCTAAAAAGTTTGAAACAAAGGCTGCTGGAATTGAACGACTCATGGCGTTTCCTTAATTAATATTAGTATTTTTCTTAATCCAAATTCTTTAATTCTTGTATCTCAGTGGTATTATACACCCGAACTTAGAAGCTTTATTTGGAAATTTTAGTCGCTAATGACTTTTTTGACTAGTTGTTTAAGCTATATTTTTATAAAAAATTACTTAAAAATTAAATGCTTGAGTTATTTGACCTAAAGATAATAATATATTGGGTCGTTTTAGCACTATCTTAATTGAAAACTAAAGCTAAGTCTTAATTAGAGGTTGTTAATCGGTTTTGTTCTTTGCCTTACAATGATAAAACGCGTATCCTAAACAAATCAGACCACTGATGACTTTAAGTAATTGAAATTTCACCCCACTTGATTTAAATAGTAACTTAGAATAATTATCGAAATAGGAATGTCAAATGGCTAATATCATTACAGCTCGTAGTCCTGCTGCTTTTGCCGAAGAATATATAGTCGACTCAATATGGAATGGAAAGTTTGCTCCGGGCACAATTTTGCCCGCTGAAAGAGAACTTTCTGAGTTAATCGGTGTGACTCGAACAACATTGCGTGAGGTATTACAACGGTTAGCAAGAGATGGTTGGTTAACTATACAGCATGGTAAGCCAACTAAAGTTAATGATATTTGGGAAACCGCAGGTTTACACATACTTGAAACGATTACACGTTTAGATGACGCTGGTTCAATAAAGTTGGCGGATCAACTGTTAGATGTTAGAACGCAATTTGGTGGCGTTTATTTTCGTTTTGCGATGAAAGAAAACGCCGACAAAATGGCGGAAATACTCTCTCAAATTGAAAGTGTAGACGAAACTGCCGAAGCTTATATTGAATATGACTGGCGAGTTCAGCATGAGTGTGCAGGGTTATCTGGTAATCCTGTTTATATTTTAATGTTGAATGGCTTTAAAAACATTTATTACCGAATAGGGCGCTATTACTTTACTAATCCTGAAACACGTAAATTAGCTAAGGCTTATTATCTAGAGCTGAGAAAAATTGTATTACAAAATGATGCTAATCAACTGAGCGAAGCGATATGGGATTATGGGCGAAAAACTGGGGAGCTATGGGCAAATATGAGAGCTAATTTGTCTTCTTTGAAAGAAATTGATGTATTGGCGGCTTCTCACTAGCAACTATTTTATGGCTGGGACTTAATTTAAGTCCCAGTTTTTTCAACTACTTCAGGGCAACGACCTATTTCTGTTCGGCGACCTTTTTCATCTTCAACATCGAGTTTTACGGTAAATCCCCACAAGCGGTATAAATGTTTAAGCACTTCTTGGCTGTTATCTGCTAACGGAATTCTATTGTTAGGTTTGTATCTCAAGGTTAATGCTCGATCACCTTTGATATCGACATCAAAAACTTCAATATTAGGTTCGTTCATACTGAGGTTATATTGATCTGAGAGTTTTTGTCTAATATAACGATATCCCGTATCGTTATGAATTGAAGATACCACTAACTCGCTTTGTTCATCATCATCTAAAATAGAGAAAAACTTAAACTCTCTGATTAATCTGGGAGACAGGAATTGCGCAATAAAGCTTTCATCTTTAAAATTTTTCATTGCAAACTCAAGAGTTTCTCGCCAATTAGAATTTGCAATTTCTGGGAACCATTGCTTATCTTCTTCTGTGGGTTTTTCACAGATTCTGCGAATATCGCACATCATTGCAAAGCCTAAAGAATAGGGGTTTATTCCACTAAAATAAGGGCTATCAAAGTCAGGTTGAGCTACAACGTTTGTATGGCTTTGTAGAAATTCTAGCATGAAGCCTTCTGTAACATGACCACGATCGAACATTTCATTTAAAATGGTGTAGTGCCAGAAGCATGCCCAACCTTCATTCATGACTTGGGTTTGTTTTTGTGGGTAGAAGTACTGACCTATCTTTCTAACAATTCTAACAATCTCTCGTTGCCAGGGTTCAATTAATGGTGCATTTTTTTCAATGAAATAAAGAATATTTTCTTGTGGCTCTTCTGGAAAACGTCGTCGATTTTTATCTTTGAGATTTTGCTCATTCATGGGAATCGTGCTCCACAACTCATTAATTTGAGATTGCAGAAAAGCTTCTCTATCTTTTTGGCGTTGTTTCTCCTCTCGCATTGATACAGGGTAGGGGCGTTTATACCGATCAACACCATAGTTCATTAATGCATGACAAGAATCGAGTATACTTTCTACTTTATCTACCCCATATTGAGTTTCACATTGAGCGACAAAGTTTTTAGCAAAAACTAAATAATCGATAATGGCTTCGGCATCGGTCCAAGTTTTAAAAAGATAATTGCCTTTGAAAAAAGAGTTATGACCAAAGCAGGCATGTGCCATTACAAGTGCCTGCATCATCATACTATTTTCTTCCATTAAATAGGCGATACAGGGATCTGAATTAATCACAATTTCGTAAGCTAGTCCCATTCTACCACGTCGATAAGACTGCTCATTATGTATAAAATGTTTGCCAAATGACCAGTGATTATATCCAATAGGCATGCCAATGCTAGCATAGGCATCTAGCATTTGTTCTGCGCTGATCATTTCTAACTGGTTAGGGTAAGTATCAAGTTCAAAGTCAGCTGCAATTCCAGCAATGGTATCGTAATACTCTTGAACTAAATCAAATGTCCAATCAGCCGTTGTTGAAATCGGTTTATGTTTTTTCTTGTTCAAAAGACACTCCTATTTTTGAGATTGTTTTTGAAAAAACTCTCGAAAAACTGGGTAAATATCTTTTTGCTCTGCTATTTTCTGCATGGCAAAGTTATCGAAGTCTTGTTTTATTCGAACATACTCATGCCACAAGTTTTGTGGTTCTCGTTGGGTAATTTCAACATAAGTATAATAACGAACCGTTTTTAATATTTGAGTTGACAGAAGGTTATGACAAACACGAGAGTCATCATTCCAGTTATCACCATCAGAAGCTTGTGCTGCGTATATGTTCCAGTCATCAGCTGGATAACGATCGTGAATAATTTCTTGCATTAGTTTTAAGGCACTTGAAACAATTGTACCGCCCGTTTCTTGTGAGTAGAAAAACTCTTCTTCGTCCACTTCTTTGGCTTGAGTATGGTGGCGGATATAAACAACTTCTACATCTTTATAGGTCCGTTTTAAAAACATATAAAGTAAGATGAAAAAGCGTTTCGCCATATCTTTCGTTTGTTGATCCATTGAGCCTGAAACATCCATTAAACAGAACATTACCGCATTGGTAGTTGGTTGAGGTAGCTTATCAAAATTTTTATAACGAAGGTCATATGAATCAAGATAAGGAACGCTGCGAATACGTCGATTTAATTCCTCAATTTCAAGTTCAATTTCTTTACGTTTTGTTATTTGATCATTATCAATATATTCTTTTAATAAAGCCTCTTTTTCTGAAAGCTCTTTTTTTAGTGGTGATTGACAAGCAATTCTTCTTGCTAATGAACCTTTTAATGATCTCACAATATCGATGTTTGAAGGTGTACCATCGGTATTAAAACCTGAACGTATTGGTTTGTAATTGATTAGTTTTTTGAGTTTGTTTTTCTTTAAATTAGGTAACTCTAGGTCTTCAAATAATATTTCCATATATTCTTCACTAGAAATTTCAAAGGCAAACTCGTCTTGGCCTTCACCTTTATCACTGGCTTGTTTTCCACCTTGACCACCACCAGGTGGTGGCCTCTTTATTCTATCTCCTTGATCAAATTCTTTGTTGCCAGGATAAATCCTTTCTCTAACACCTCCTTCTGCGCTTCTAAAGGTTGGTTCACCAATATCTTTTGATGGAATGGATATATTTTCACTTTGATCGATATCAGTGACGCCACGCTGACTAATTTGTTTAGTAATAGCCTGCTTGATTTGTTTACGGTATCGCCTTAAAAAACGCTGGCGATTAACTGTACTTTTGTTTTTCTGATTTAAACGTCGATCAATAATTTGCATAAAAGAAGTTCCTTTGTTCAAGAAGACTTACGGACTCGCAAATACCACTCGCATAGTAATCGAACTTGTTTTTTGGTATATCCTTTTTCCACCATACGATTGACAAAGTTATCGTGTTTTTTACTATCTTCAGTTGAAGATTTAGCATTGAAAGAAATAACAGGTAACAAGTCTTCTGTATTGGAAAACATTTTCTTTTCAATGACACCTCGTAATTTTTCGTAACTGGTCCATTTGGGGTTCCGTCCTTGGTTGTTTGCCCTTGCTCTTAATACAAAGTTAACTACCTCATTACGAAAATCTTTGGGGTTAGATATGCCAGCAGGCTTTTCTATTTTTTCTAACTCTTCATTAAGTTGAGAGCGGTCAAAGTTTTCTCCTGTTTCAGGGTCTCTGAAGTCTTGATCTTGTATCCAGAAATCTGCGTAAGTGACATATCGATCAAATAAGTTTTGTCCATATTCAGAGTATGACTCTAAATAAGCCGTTTGAATTTCTTTTCCAATGAATTCAACATAATTCGGAACAAGGAACTCTTTTATAAAAGCTAAATATCTTTCGTGAGTATCTTGTGGAAACTGTTCTTTTTCAATTTGTTGTTCTAACACATACAAAAGGTGTACAGGGTTAGCTGCAATTTCCGTTTGATCATAGTTAAATACTCGTGAAAGTATTTTAAATGCAAAGCGAGTCGAAAGCCCATTCATACCTTCATCAACACCAGCATAATCTCTGTATTCTTGATAGGATTTAGCTTTGGGATCAGTGTCTTTTAAACTTTCTCCATCATAGACTTTCATTTTTGAATAAATGCTTGAATTTTCCGGTTTTGCAATGCGAGAAAGTACAGTGAATTGTGCCAGCATTGGTAGTGTATTGGGAGTGCAGGGGGCATCATGTAATGAAGAGTGAATTAACAATTTTTGATAAATTTTTACTTCTTCACTCGTTCTTAAACAGTACGGCACTTTGACAATATAAACCCTGTCTAAGAAGGCTTCATTATTTTTGTTATTTCTAAAGCTAGTCCATTCTGATTCATTTGAATGGGCTAGCACAACGCCTTGAAATGGCATTGCTGACATGCCTTCGGTGCCATTGAAGTTACCTTCTTGAGTTGCCGTTAGTAATGGGTGAAGCACTTTGATCGGTGCTTTGAACATTTCTACAAATTCCATTAGGCCTTGATTAGCTCGACATAATGCGCCGTCATAACTATAAGCATCAGGATCATTTTGAGAAAAATTTTCAAGTTTACGAATGTCTACTTTTCCGACTAAAGAGGAAATATCTTGGTTATTTTCATCACCTGGCTCTGTTTTGCTAATGGCTATTCTGTCGAGAATGGAGGGCATGATTTTTACCACTTTGAACTGAGTAATATCACCGCCATATTCATGTAAGCGCTTGACTGCCCAGGGGGACATAATATTATTTAAATAGCGTTTTGCGATACCATATTCTTTTAATAATATGTCGGCATCTTCGTCGGGGTTAAACAAGCCAAGGGGAGATTCAAAAACCGGTGAGTTTTTGATTGCATAAATAGGCTGTTTTTGCATCAAACTTTTTAGTTTTTCTGCTAATGATGATTTACCTCCACCAACGGGTCCAAGTAGATATAAAATTTGCTTGGTTTCTTCTAGCCCTTGAGCGGCATGCGTGAAATAAGAAACAATTTGTTGAATTGCATCTTCCATTCCATAGAACTCTTTAAAAGCAGGGTAACTTGATATGACTTTGTTAGAAAAGATCCGGCTAAGTCTAGGATCTTTAGAGGTGTCTATTTTTTCTGGTTCGCCGATTGCCATTAACATTCTTTCTGCTGCGTTGGCATAGACGGAGGGATCTGTTTTACATAATTCTAAATACTCTGAAAGTGTATATTCTTCTTGTTGTTGGCTTTCATAGCGTTGTTGATATTGATTAAAAATCGTCATTTCTGTCTCCATTAATTGAAGTAGAATCACCAACTTACTAAAGCTAGCTTATTATTTAAGAAAGCAAGAACCGAACTTTATGAAAAGTCAAAACAACTCTTCAAATTTTCCAAAAAAATCTCAGTCAAGAGAATTCATTGGACTTAACTTAAGCTTAGCTCTGTTCATAAAAATTTGCTGTATTAGATCAAAAAAATTTAACATTTTTTTATTACAAGTAATTTTTCGTTCCTAATTTAAGACAAATAATGTTGAGAGATTGTTACATCTAAAATATTTATTAAATGTAAATTTTTATTTAGTAAAAAGACTCTTATCGGCTTTATACTAATATTTTGATTGTTAAGACATTGATTGTTGCGGCACAGCAATAAGAAATGATATTGAGATTGTGAATTAACTTGTATCTCAATAATTTGATTGGTTTGTTAGAATAATTCAATTTAACTGGTCTGAACACTTGATATTATGAGCTAATATTGAGTAGGATTGGAATTATGTAATGGTACTCCGATGTGTTCTATCAGGAGAATATCGATAATATAATGGTAAGCAGGGCTTTATACCTCATTTAGGCCATTTTGGGAGAAATACATGAAAAAGCGCGTTTTGGGACTGATTATATCAAGTGCAATTAGTTTGATCGGTTGTAGTGATAGCCCAAAAGAACCCTCAATACCGAATAAAACTAAGGTTGTTTACCAACCGAGCACTAGTAAAATTCCTTTACCTAATGATCTCGTTTTTAAAGATACAACTAATTTAACACTCAACCCAACCGTTGATGATCCAACTGATTTTAGTGATCCTTTGGTTGCAATCAGCTCGTTAGATGGTTGGTCTGCTACTGCACCATTTAGCTTTTCTTTTGCTTCGCCTGAGGCCGGAATTGATATATTACCCCAAACGGTCATACCGGGTAGCAGTGTAAGAATGTATCAGGTGAATGTTTTACGTCCTGAGGCGATCCCTGGTACAGGCGTTATTGTTCCTACTGGTCCGGTAACTAGTGTCGTTAGAGAACTGACTCCGGGTGTTGATTTTATTGCTGCATATAGCCAAAAGTTGACCGTTGCTGTTGTTCCGTTACGTCCTTTAAAACAGCAAGCAAGCTACGTAGTGGTCGTTACTAACGGCATTACTGATACTAATAACCAAGCGGTAGTGGCTGATGGTCAATATGAAATAGCCAAAGGTACAACGCCTATTTCGGCAAACTCTCCAACAGCTGGTTTAGAACCTGTGCGTCAGTTAGTCAATGCGATGGAAAATGCCGTCGATGCTGCTGGACAGGCAAAAGAAGACATAATTATGAGCTTTCAGTTTACGGTTCAATCTGTTGGTGATTTAGTGACCACAAGTAAGTTGGTTTATATTGATGGGTTTCTCGCTGCAGGCGGTACGCCACATACAAGCTTTAGCTCTTTATTTACAGATACCTTTCCTTTTACTGAAATTGGAGCTGCTGATTTATACAAAGGCGAATTTGGTTTAAATTACTATCTAACAGCACCTGATAGCCTTGGCAACCCAAGTCATCCAGGACAAGCGGATCCACTTTCGGTATTAAATGATTTCTTTAGAGGTGCTGCTGCATTTCCTGACGGTCAAGGAGGAAGTATACCTAACCCATTTGCTGGCGACGTAACGACTTATGCAAATAAACTTGCAGCTGTAACAGGCACAGAAATGGTGCCATTGTTAGTTTCAATGCCAAAAGCTTCATTAGGTTGTACAAAGCCTGCTGCTGGCTACCCTGTTATGATATTCCAGCATGGTATCACCTCAAATCGTACTTCTATGCTCGGTATTGCCGATACTATGGCGGCACCACCTACCTGCACTGCCGTTGTTGCAATGGATTTACCCATTCATGGAATAGCTGCAGATAATCTTGTACACCTGGGGTTACAACAGGCATCTGGTGGAGCAATAGGGTTATTTGAAGGTTATGAACAAGGGGCTGTAAGAGAACGGACTTTTGGAGTGGATTATGTTGATTCCAATGGTCAGCCTGTGCCTGATGGTATTGCCGATCCTTCTGGTACTCATGCTATCAATTTGTCTAATTTATTAGTGACCAGAGATAATGGTCGGCAGGCTATTTTAGATTTATTAGCATTAGAGAAAGCGATACCTACAATGGATATTGATAATGACGATATACCTGATTTTGATCGATTCAATATTAAGTTTATGGGGCACTCCCTTGGTGGAATAATTGGTACTGGCTTTTTAGCGCATGCTGATTATGTTGAGTCGGCTGTACTGGCTAACCCATCAGGAGGAATTGCATTAATGCTAGATGCTTCGCCGGCATTTGGTCCATCCATTCGAGCCGGCTTAGCGGCTAAGGGGATTACTTATCCTAGCAAAGATTACAGCTCATTTATGTTTGCCATTCAAACAGCTATCGATTCGATGGATCCTGCTAGTCAGTCTGCATTTGCAGTGGCTAATGGTATTCCAACTTTAATGTTGCAGGTCGCTAATGACCAAGTTGTTCCAACTATGGTAGAGAATGCACCTCAATCTGGCACTACTCCGCTGGCCAGTTTTATGGAACTAGCTCATGTCAATGCCTCTGAGCCAGGGGTATTCTCTGGAGAAAGGTTATTTACTCGCTTTAACACGGGTGGACACTCTTCGGTGCTTTCTCCTGCTGAAGGTGTTGAAATTACCCTTGAGATGCAAAAGCAAATTGCTAGCTTTTTATCATCCCCGGTTGGCAGTAAGGCTGTACAAGTTAGCAATACCTCTTTATTGCTTCAGTAAGACGTATTACAAAAGATTAACACCCCTATCTTTTCTCAAATGACTAAAAGCTACGATTATACTAGTGGCTTTTAGTTTATTCCCAGCGTATTTTCCCGTAAAATCAGCCGACTATTGTAGTTGCGTTTTAATTAATTGATTAATACATCGAGGTGATATTTGGATTTTTTAGCTGAATACGGCATGTTTTTAGCGCAAGCGGTTACCATTGTGCTTGCAATTATTCTTGTTTTGGGGGCAATTGCAAATGCTGGACAAAAACATAAGAAAAGTGCAGAAGGGCAAATAGAAGTTGTTAATCTTTCGGAAGAAATCGCGGAAGTTAAGGAAGATATGCTGAAAGAAATTTTGAGTGAGGATGAGTATAAATTATTACTGAAAGAAAAAAAGAAGAAGGAAAAAGCGGAGCAGAAAGATAAGAAGAAAGCCCTAAAAGCCGCAAGTAAGAGTAAGAAGCTATCAGCGAAGAGTGATCATAGTACCGATAGTGAAGATGAAACAGCAGAAGCTGATGAAGCTGATGAACATAAGAAACGTTTGTTCGTTTTGAATTTCTATGGTGATGTTGAAGCTTCTGAAGTAGAAAATCTAAGAGAAGAAGTTTCAGCTATTGTTAGCTCAGCAGAGAAAGGCGATAGAGTTTTATTACGTTTGGAAAGTCCCGGTGGAATGGTTCATGCCTATGGTTTTGCGGCATCACAACTTACAAGAATTAAAGAAGCTGGATTAGAGCTGATTGTGGCTGTAGATCAGGTGGCTGCATCTGGTGGTTATATGATGGCGTGTGTTGCAGATAAAATTATTGCAGCCCCATTTGCGGTTGTTGGTTCTATTGGCGTGGTTGCAGAAATCCCTAATTTTCATCGGTTGTTAAAACACAATAAAGTTGATTATGAGCAGCATACCGCAGGTGATTATAAGCGTACCTTAACGATGTTTGCAGAAAATACCGATGAAGCTAGAACAAAATTTAAACAGGAGCTGCAAGAAACACATGAGTTGTTTAAACAGTTCATTACCGATAATCGACCAACATTAGCTGTTGATACAGTGGCAACTGGCGAGCACTGGTATGGTACTCAGGCATTAAAATTAGGTTTGATTGATGTTATTCAAACCAGTGATGACTTTGTTATGAGTTTTGCCGATTCTTACGATGTTTTTGAAGTAACTTATCAAATCAAAAAGCCATTGTCAGAAAGATTGTCTTTTTCTGTTCAGTCAGCAGTAGAGAAAGGCTTTTTATCTGTTTGGAAAAAAAGCATTGAATCACGTTTGTTTAAAAGCTAAATAATATTAGTGGAAAACAATATGCAGGCTCAATTTTGGTTGGATAAATGGCAAAAACAAGAAACAGGTTTTCACTTGCAGCAGGTTCATCCTCTGCTAAAAAAATATGCCGATAAAGTCTTTGCTGATAGCTCAAGTGTATTTATTCCTTTGTGCGGAAAAACTAATGACATAATGTTTTTTTCTAATCAAGGCGTTAATACTTTAGGCGTTGAGTTAAGCGCTAAAGCAGTCAATGACTTTTTTAAAGAGCAAAAACTGACTGTTGAGTTGAACGCAAGAGGAAAGTTCGATTCATATTCGAGCGAAGCAATTGAAATATTAGTCGGAGATTATTTTAATCTAAGTGCTTTTGATGTTTCTTCATGTGGTCATATTTATGACCGAGCAGCATTAATAGCGCTACCGATTGAAATGCGAGCCAGTTACGTACGAAAAATGCACGAGCTATTTAGCCAAGCTAATATGTTACTGATTGCGCTCGAATATGATCAACAGGTAATGCAAGGTCCTCCTTTTAGTGTTGAACAAAAAGAGATCGCCCAGCTATTTAATTTTGCTCAATGTGAAAAGCTTTATTCCAAAAATATTATTTCTGTTGAGCCAAAATTTGAAGCGAAAGGGTTAAATTACTTAAATGAGTGTGCTTATTTTATTCGCTGGTAAGCACAGAATAAGCACCAATTGAGCAACAGATAGACTGCAATAAATAGAGAATAAAAAATGAAAGCAATAAAACCTTATGGTAGTTGGTCATCAGAATTAACCGCCGATATATTGGCTAATAAAGGTAAACGATATGGCCATATGGATTTAGATAATGGTTGTTTGTATTGGTTAGAAGTGAGGGCTTCAGAAAAAGGTCGGGGTGTGCTTGTTAAATGCAATCCGGATAATTCTCGGGAAGAAGTTTTGCCTGCTAATATTAGTGTTCGAACAAAAGTTCACGAGTATGGCGGTGGAGATTTTCTTGTTTCAAATGGAAAAGTTTATTTTTCTAATGCTGATGATAATAGAGTTTATGTTTTTGATGACGAAATAAAAGCTGTCACACCAATAGATATCAATAAAAAGTGTCGCTATGCTGATTTTTGTGTTTCTCCAAATGGAGATTATTTATTTGCAGTAAGAGAAACGCACCATAATAATCAGGTGACAAATGAATTAGTCTGCATTTTTTTACAAGAAGGAACTGTACAAGTTGTAGACTCTAATTTTGAATTCTATAGTTTTCCAAGAGTGACTAAAGCTGGTAATAGAATCTGCTGGACTTGTTGGAACAGACCCGATATGCCGTGGGATTCTGCTGAGCTTTGGTTAGCCGATCTGCATTCTGATGGAAGTGTTGATGCTAAACATCATGTAACTGGCGGGGATTCTACATGCATTTTTCAACCCGAATGGGGATTTAATGGTGTGTTACATTACATTAGTGATGCGAGTGGGTGGTCAAATATATATTCCCATCGTGACGGCATATTGAATGCATTAACACCGATTGATAGAGACTTTAGTGTACCTCAATGGGTTTTTGGGCTCGGGACTTATGTGATTAACGCTGACGGTACTTTATATGCTTTAAATTTTGAAGCTGGTCAGCAGCAGTTAAACCATATCGATCCTAAAACCGGACATATTGAGCCTATTCCTCTTCCATTTAAACAATTCTCGGGACCATTATTAGGGGATGAAAACTCTCTCTATTTTTGTGCCGCAGGACCAGCGGTTGAAGTTGCTATGTACCGTTACGATATACAGTCGAAAAAGTGTTTTTTGCTCAGTGAGACTTCTTCTTTTGCCTTGCCTGTTGAAGATATTAGTGTCGCTCAGCCAATTCAGTTTAAGTCTGAGGCTGAACGCCAATGTTTTGCCTTTTATTATCCTCCTAAAAATGCGGCCTATGAGGCACCAGAAAATACTTATCCACCTTTAATTGTAATGAGTCACGGTGGCCCAACATCTTATTGTGAAAATTCTTTAGATGCAGGAGTCCAGTTTTGGACTAATCGAGGATTTGCTGTTGTTGATGTTAACTATAGTGGTAGTACTGGCTACGGCAAAAAATATAGAGAAAGGTTAACTGGGCAATGGGGAGTTGTTGATGTTGAAGATTGTGTTGCAGCTGCAAAATATTTAGTTGAAAAAAAATTAGCGTGTGCAAAAAGTTTACTCATTCGAGGAGGTAGTGCTGGTGGTTACACCACTTTATGTGCATTAACATTTACTGATGTATTTGCTGCCGGCATGAGTCGATATGGAGTGGCCGATCTAGAGTCTCTCGCTTCTGACAGCCATAAATTTGAATCAAGATATCTAGATAAAATTGTTGGTCCTTACCCAGAAGCTAAAGCCCTTTATCAAGAGCGCTCACCAATTCATTTCACCAACAAGCTTTCTTGCCCTGTACTTCTTTTGCAAGGAGCCGATGATAAAGTTGTACCGCCTAATCAAGCCGAAGCGATGGTTGAAGCACTCGATAAAAAGAAACTACCTTATGCTTATATTTTGTTTGATGGAGAAGGGCATGGTTTTCGTCAGGCTTCAACAATCATTAAAGCATTTAATGCTGAATTGGATTTTTATCGTCAAATATTGGGAATAAAGTCTGACGAAGATATTGAGACATTAAAAATAAATAACTTGGGTTAATTAAATTTTATTAGTTGCTGTTTGTAGTGTGTTCGATGAACTCAAACACACTACGTGTTATATGTTTTTTATTCTTTATGTTCCTTACAAATCAACTCACCACATTGTCTTGGAAGCTCTTCTTTAAGCAGCTTGCAATAAAATAAAATTGGCGTTTTGGGTTCGTTGTAAGTGCAAGTTTTGCAAATTGAAAAACTTGATTTATTTCGGCTGCTTTGTATATCTTTTAATAATGATTCGAGCTGCCATTGTAGTGTATTCTCTTCATCGTCTGACAGTTTATCTAAAGAGTTGGTAAAACTGCTTGGAGGCATTGTATCTTCAATCAAGTTTTTTCCTTTTTCCGTTAAGTTGAGGTGAATGACTCGACGATCAACTTTATCCGCTACTTTAACCAGTAACTCTTTAGATTCAAGCAAACTTATAGATTGAGAAATAGTGCCTTTAGTAACGCCTAAATACTCTGATACACTTGCTGGTGTATTACTAAATTTGTTACAACGTGACAGGTAACTTAGTACTTCTAAGTGTACAGGGTGAAGTCCGTGTTGAACTCCTTTATGCCTTATTTCACTCCGAAGTAATGTACTGATACGTTCTAGTAGATTATATGTTTTGCAGACATTTTTCATTTTATTCAACCTATCTAATGAGTATATTGTTTTTGTTTTTAACACATTGGCGTAAACAGCATTCAGTTTAAACTTGGATAAAATTTATTTAGAAGCGAAACCAAATTGGGCTGTTATTTTTATTTTTATACGCAAGGGAAGGCATTATAGCTCTTTTGTGATGCTTTTTGTTTTTATTTATTGTTATACCTAATTAAAAGCAATATTTTTATGCTTGTATAAGTTGTAAAGTTTTTACACTTTACATTGTATTGTTTATAAACTTTTGCCTGTTAGTGATATTTTTTTCTTTAAATAAAAGAGCTTATAAAAAATAAGTAAAGAAATACTGTTTTTTTACTGATTGTTTTTCCTGTAAATTCCGTTTTTTGGGTTGTTAACACACATTTTCTTTTTATATCAAAAAGCTATATAGGTATTCAGTTTTTCGCTTTTTTATATATTAAATTGGTCAATCTAATGAGTTTTTTTAAGTGTATCTGTGGTGAGTAAAATAATATCGAGGCAAAATGTATTTTAAATCAAAATGCGTAGTCAGTATGTATAAATAATTGCCAGTCAAAACTAGAAAAGGTGGCTGTTTTAATCCGTTTGGACCCATTGGTTTAGCTTTCTTGTTTATAGTGGTTTTATCATCAAAAAAAACAGCTATAAAAGTTCGTTTATAAGTAGAAATGGCATTTATTAATTAACAAAATTTCAGTTGGTTGTTATCGATAAATATGATGAATTTAAATCTTAACTCAAAATCAATGCAAGATTAAGCGGCATTAATTTTGAGTAGTAATAATAAGTTAATTTAGGGTAATAGGTACTCTAGTTTTTGTCATGAGTTTTTGCGACAACATCTGCGAGTGCTTTTTCGGTCTTAAGGTTAAGCTCTGTTTCATCTCCATCTAAAACACCTGCTTCAGGATCATTGTATATATCGATATTAAGTTTACCTTCACTCTTAGCAACTACGCTGGATACAACCGCATCGCCAGAAACATTAACGGCTGTTCGGAGCATATCAAGTAAACGATCAACGCCTAGAATTAAACCAATACCTTCTACTGGCAAATTTACTTGAGCAAAAACCATTGATAACATAATTAAACCAACACCAGGAACTCCTGCGGTACCAATGGACGCTAATACTGACATGAGAATGACTGTAAGGTATCCTGAAATACCTAAGTCAACGCCATACACATTGGCAATAAAAACAGTTGCTACGCCTTGCATGATGGCAGTGCCATCCATATTAATTGTTGCTCCAAAAGGAATAGTAAATGAAGCGACAGAATTGTTAACGCCTAAACGCTCGGTTACAGTGCGTAATGTAACGGGGATGGTTGCATTAGAGCTTGATGTACTAAAAGCAAACACTTGCGTGTTACGCATTTTTTTTAAGAATATAATGGGGCTTAAACGTGAAAAAATTTTTAGTACAGCTTGTAGTGTAACAAACAAATGAAATAATAAAGCGCCTACAAGTACGGCGACATAGCTAAGAAGTTGTAGTAAAAGTTCGAGACCTAAGTTGGCAATCGCTTTTGCAAGCAAACAAAATACAGCATAAGGCGCAGCGGTCATAACAATATTAACCATTTTCATCATAACTTCATTAAGTAGTTCTGTGGCTTCAATTAATGACTTGGCTTTTTTTCCTACCATTAGCATACTGATACCGACTAAAATCGCAAAGAAAATAATTGATAACATATCACCGTTTACCATTGCTGCAATTGGATTGCTTGGCACAATATTGATTAGTACCTGAGATAATGCTGGTGCTTCTTTTCCTGTAAAAGCAGCGTTTGATTGGGCATTAATTCCTTCGCCAATGCCTAAACCGGCAGCAATAATAATTGCTGTTGCAATAGCAATAGCTGTGGTTAACATGTACAAAGCAAAAGATTTGCTACCGATTTTGCCAAGTAATTTAATATCCCCAATGCCACAAACACCGCATATAAGAGAAAATAAAACCAAGGGGACAACTAACATTTTCAGTGCATTAACAAACATCGTTCCTACAACATGAAAGAAACCATTAACAAAATATTGGTTGATAAAAGAGCCGTCGGTATTCAAGTTGGCTATATTGATAATCAAGCCTACTATAAGGCCAACAACCATTGCGATTATCACTTTTTGGGTTAAGCTCATGATTATTCCCTTTGTTATTTTTTTAGGTTAATTATTAAGTAGATTAACAGTTTCAGCACTGAAACTAAAGAGAAGCTATTGGGGCAGAGGTGAAGTTTCTACCCCCAATTTTTATGAATTAAAGCTGAAATGGGTAAACTGAACCTAAATTTAATATTCGTGTTAATTCATCTAATGCAGAACGTGACTCTTCCAACAATTGTGGATCGGCAAGATCTTTTTCAGTTAATGTGTCTCGATAGTGTTTTTCAACCCAGTTATTCAGTGTCGAGAACAGTTGTTCGTTCATAAAAACAGAATGATTCGTTGCTGCTAATTCGGTTTCATTTAAAACGACTCTCTGTCTTAAACAAGCTGGACCACCACCATTTTGCATACTTTGTTTAACATCGTATATTTTGACTTCTTTGATAGGGTTATCTGCCAAGATAACGCTATCCAGATAGGATTTTACTTTTTCATTCTCATGACATTCTCCAGGAGCAATGATTGCCATGTGATCGGGGCCAAGTGTAACTAATTGGCTATTAAATAAATAAGAATGTACTGCATCTTTTACACTAACAAGTTGTTCTGGGACCATTACAAAATGAAGTGGTTGTTCACCAAAAGCATTTTGTAGATCACTCAACACTTGCTCAGTATTTAAGAATGCATTTTCATGGTAAAACAGACAGTTTTGATTGCCTACCGCAATAACATCATTATGAAATACCCCAGCATCAATAACATCTGGGTGCTGTTGAGCAAAAACTGTTTTATTAGTTGATAATTCATGTAAGCGTGCGATTGCTTGAGAAGCTTCAAATGTTTGACGTGCTGGAAACTTCTTTGGTGCTGGTTTAGTTGCATCAAAAGCATATTTGCCGTAAACAAAAAACTCTACGCCAGTTGATTGATAATCGGTGCAAAACCGTGTGTGATTCGCCGCACCTTCATCACCAAAATGATCACCTAGTGGCAAAGGTTCATGATGGACAAAGTGAGCATCGTTACTAAAGATTGCTTTTAGTATTCGTGAAGTTGTTGGTGATTCAATTGAGCGGTGAAATTTGTTAGATAAGTTGGCCGCAGTAAAATGAACTTTAGCATCTTTAGTATCTGCACTGGGAGAAACAGTACAAGCATTAGCTGTCCACATACTTGATGCAGAGCAGGTTGCTGCATATATAGCTGGAGCTTGTTGTGAAGCTTGTTGAATAACTTCTGCGTCACTTCCTTTAAAACCCAGTAAACGTAAAGTATTAACATCTGGACGTTCAAGTGGAGGTAGTACTGCTTGTTTTAAGCCCATATCCGATAGGGCTTTCATTTTGGCTAGACCTTGCAATGCCCCTTGTTTGGGATTAGATGCTTGATCAGCATTTTTTAATGAAGCGACATTACCCACTGATAATCCCGCATAGTTATGAGTTGGTCCGACAAGACCGTCAAAGTTAACTTCAAAAGCTCGCATGTTAATACTCTTTTAAATCAGTTTATATTTACAAATGTGGTCGCTTGGGTAAGTGGAAGACCTTTCACTTATGAAATTGATAATATTGATAATATAAAGTTACAGCAGGCGTTAATAAAATCTCACTCTAACACTGTCACCTTGTTTTAGCATTAGGGCGTCTGCTAATTCTGAGTTTACGTTAATTTTATGTGCCATAGGCGCCTCTAATTTGGCTAGGCAAGCCCTAAATGACTTTAGTTTAGTATTACTTATCATAGCATTGGTTGCCGACTTTGCTGGGGTATCGTCGATATTAACTTCTAGTTCAAAGCTTTCTTTCACTGAGTTGACCTCAGTGATAGGGGCTTCTATTGTTGGTCCAGCATCAAAAATATCAACATAGCCTGTATAGCGGAAACCTTCAGCTTTTAGCATTTGCACTGCTGGTCTGGTTTGAGCATGAACTTTGCCTATAGCTGCTTGGGCTTCAGCAGTGAGCATGGGTACATAAACTGGATGGTATGGCATTAATTCAGCGATAAATTGATAATTACCTTCACCATTCACTTTATCGGCGGTGTCAAAGTCAATACCAAAGAAATGTCTGCCCAAGCTTTCCCAGAAAGGTGAACGCCCGTTGTCATCTGAAAAGCCACGCATTTCGGCAACCACTCTGTCACCAAAACGTTTAGGGTGTTGTGCCATAAATAAGAATCGACATTTTGATAATAAAATACCATTCCCTCCGCCACGAAAGTCTGGAGATAAAAATAAGGTGCATATTTCAGAAGCATCTGTAAAGTCATTCGTTAGTGTTAAAAAGTTGAGCTTACGGTAAATATTCAATGACTTTGAATAATGTACCTCAGTATTGAGCTTGTAGGTATAAAATGGCTGGGTGCTGCCAACTGCTGCAACAATGCCACTTGTACCAACAACTTGCTGGCTTTCTGTATCTTCCAGAATAAATAAATAACACTCATCAGATGGGTTGCCCTCTGTTTTATTGAAAGCGTCAATCGAATCTTGGATTTTTCTTTTTAGATGCGCTTCATTATGAGGTAAGGTTGTTAATCCTGTACCTGTTTTCGCAGCCAAACCGACTATATCTTCAAGATCATCCATTTTGACCGGACGGATTACCATCATCTGGCTATTTCTCCTGTATTCCTGATTTTCAAGTGGGCAGCTATTATACGCAAGTTCGTTAACTAAGGTAAAAGCTAAATCGGTAAATTTTTTTGCCATTGTCTGACTTAAGGATGGTTTTTATATAATTATTGTGAATTTTTCACAGAATCAGTCACTAATTTCTACCTTGGAGAACTGGGAGCTAATAATAATCTTTATTTTGTTAAAAAAGATGAGCCGAAGGGTGGAAACTGATGCTCAAATTAGCGATGATACCCAAGTCTAGCAAGACAGTGTTATATCTAATACCAATTGAATTGTAATTACAGGAAAAAAACATGACGAACGTATCGCGTGAGACTTTTGATGAAGTTATGGTACCTAACTACTCACCATTAAAAATAATTCCAGTCAAAGGGAAAGGGGCCAAGCTTTGGGATAAAGACGGTAAAGAGTTTATCGACTTTGCAGGAGGGATAGCGGTTAACGCTTTAGGTCATTGTAACCCTGAACTCGTTAGTGCATTAAAAGAGCAGGCGGATAAGTTGTGGCATTTAAGTAATGTTTTTACGAATGAGCCGGCACTTGAATTGGGACAAAAACTTGTTAATGCCACTTTTGCAGATAAGGTTTTTTATGCCAATTCGGGAGGAGAAGCAAATGAAGCGGCATTTAAATTAGCCCGTAAATATGCTTCAGAAAATTTTGGTAGTGATAAAAATGAAATCATTTCTTTTAAGCAATCTTTTCATGGTAGAACATTATTTACTGTGAGTGTGGGGGGGCAGCCTAAATATACGGAAGGGTTTGAGCCGCTACCTCAGGGGATTACACATTTAGAATATAATAATCTTGAAATGTTGGAAAATGCGGTTTCAGATAAAACTTGTGCGATTGTACTTGAACCGGTTCAAGGAGAAGGTGGAATTATTCCTGCGACACAAGCTTTTATGCAAAAAGTTCGTGAATTATGTGACAAGTTTAATGCTGTCATGGTGCTTGATGAGATACAAACAGGTATGGGGCGTACCGGTGAATTATTTGCTTACATGGGATACGGTGTTGAGCCCGATGTTTTAACCAGTGCAAAAGCATTAGGCGGTGGTTTCCCTATAGGTGCTATGTTAGCTAAAGATAAATTTGCTGCGTCTTTAAAAGTTGGTACCCACGGTAGCACTTATGGCGGTAATGCACTCGCTTGTGCTGTTGCAAGCAAAGCTTTTGACTTAATTAGTGCGCCTAGCTTGTTGAATGGTGTAAAAGAAAAGCGTGCTTTATACGAAACTAAACTACAAATGATTAATGAAAAATATAATGTTTTTGATGAAGTTCGAGGTCAAGGACTTTTGATTGGTGCTGTGTTGAATGAAAAATATTTAGGGCGTGCTCGTGACTTTATGGTTGCTTCTTTAGAAGAAAACTTAATGATTTTGATGGCTGGTCCTAATGTTATCCGTTTTGCGCCATCTTTGGTTGTTACCGAAGCAGAAATTGAGCAAGGAATGGCTGCTTTTGAAAAAGCCGTCGCTAAAATTGTTGAGTAATTAGATGAGAGTAAACTGGTTTTTTTAACCAGTTTACTCTATATACTGATCTTATGTTTTTGCCCACACAATGTAACGCTTTTAGCGTCACTTTTTGGGTAGAAAAATACTTAAAAGCATCTTCATACATTGTTGAGTTGACAATACTGACTACAATTTCAGGTTTTGCGTTTTTATAATACTGCCATTGAACACCTTGGCTCATTGCATAATCATTTTTTGATTCACGTCCTGTGGTATAGAGTTGGGGAGATAGCATATCTATACTTTCACTAGAAAAAAAACTTTCCATCAATTGTGACGCGTTTTTTATACCATATGGAGCTGAGTGGCTAATAGTGACTAATACTGATAAGCCTTGTCTTTTGGCCGCTGAAAACATTGACTCAAATTGATTCTCAAGGTTGGTATCTCCTATTTCAATATCAAAGGCAAGGCCATCGTATTGAGCGAATTGATTATTATGAATTGCGTCATTAACAGCATTTATCACTGAACTACTCCAACTACCATTATGATTACCTCCACCTAGGCAAAGGTATTTTTTCCCAATCAATTTATGCAAAAGATGCTGGCTATTTTCTAGGGCTGTTTTGGGATCAGCCCACCCACTGAATGAGACACTTAAGGTTGCCCCATCGGTTGCTTTAGTAGGAGACCAGGTCCAGTCGTAGTAACCAATATGCTCTGGAGTGTTAACTGGTAGTTGACCTTCATGGTTGGCAGTGACAATTGGAATATTAATCAATTGACCGGATATGAGTTGTTCTGCTTTGCTTTGAGGGTTGGCAGATTCAATATCCGCGACTGTGATATTGGCTGTTTTTGAGAGACATTGTGCAATATCGTAATAGGTGTTTCCTGTTAAAATGGTGTAATGTAATATGACTTCATTAGAAGATGCTTTGGGAATGTTGATAACTTGTCCTGGTGATAAATACTTAGGCGATATACCAGGATTTACTTCCATTATTTTTTCCCATGTAACACCAGCACATTGATTCAATTTGTTAGCTAATCCCCAGTAGGTGTCTCCAGGTAAAATAGTGTATTTTAGAGCTATTGACATGAGTTGTTCTCCTTTGGGGAACGTATATGAAATATAAATAAACGAATTGAGTCAATTCTTCTATAGCATTTAATTGCAGAAATAACCTATCAATACTGATTACTGATTATAGTTCAATAACTATAAAGAAAAAGAGCTAAGAGTTTTAATTTAAAAAGTAGAAAACAGACAAGTCGACTATTGACGCTGGCAGGTATCGTACAAACATCACTAAATTAGATAAATAAATGCATAGAATCATGCTTTCATTGGTTGTTTGGTTTGTCGCAATACTTATTATTTATCGATTTTTAATTTTTCACTAGGGTCTATATATTCATTAAAAATTACATTAAATGAGTTTTTGACGATATTCTTATATGCTAGAGTCTTGTTTTAAATTGACACAAGATGGAAGGTAATAATGAGTACAAAAAAAGAAAGAGATATCGAAAAAGAATATTCTACTACAGAATTTGTAGCAAAACTTAGACGATTAGCTGACGCATTAGAAAACGATGAAAAATTTGAAATTCAAATTGCAGGTGAAAGAATTTATGTGCCTGTGAGAGCTAAATATAATATTGAACACGAACGGGAAGGTAACAGTGAAGAAATTGAGTTTCAAATTAAGTGGGAAAATGAGTAGTGAAGAAAGCTCAATTTTTGGCTTTTAATTTAGTAGTCGCGGCGCTGTTTAAAAGCGTCCGCGCACGGATATTGAGTGAACAGCATAATGAAAGAATTACACTAATTACTATTTTTGATTTCTCGTATTGGTAATTGAATATTACATAACTCTATTTTACCTGTAGGATCAACAAACCAACTTTCTAGACGGTGAGTTTTGGCTTTTACAAATTGTTGAAATACTGGAGTGTCTGTTCGTAAAACTTCTAGTTGCAGTTGCTTCTCTTTGGGTAGCTGGTTACCTAAACGGAGGCTTTTTATTTTTGTATGTTCTGAGGGATTTTGATAAAAGCCCATTGAACCTTTGCCGCGCGGCAGAGTTGATAATAATTCCATTCCCCAAAGCACTCGGCCAACTAGAGTGACATTTTTATCTAAATGTCGTGGTGAATGGCCAGTCACCACATAAAGCTCAGCACCATTACCACTATTAGGATTAGTATCTCTACCTACACCAAGCATGCCATAACAGTGAGTCAACCATGCATGTTGAGAGTTGTAGCCCACAGGAAAACCATCAACAAAGCCGACCTTGTCGGCATAAGCATCTTGGCTATTGACTGAAGCTATTTTTATTCCTTTGCGGGAGCGAAAAAATTCTGCCTCAATTTGTTCTTTGGCTAACTGACTCGCCTTTACTTTGGGTTTTGGGTTTGCCCATTGAACAACATAATTATCCTGCGAGCGAATAAAGGCTGAGTCATCAAAATATTTGGCGTTAATTAATTGATGGATATTATTGATAGTATTAGGCGCAAAGGTAGGCGCCAATTCAAATATTACAGTACCTTTGTCCAGTTCCATATAAATTAAGTTTTCTTGCTTAGGATTTCGCCAATCTTTACTGTTACTTGACTCTAGTACTTTATGGCTCGTTAATGACTCCTTTGCGTTGACAAATGAGAAAATGTTGGCACATATTATGATTACCCATATTAGAGATAATTGTTGTTTTTTTATCATTTTTTTTAATTTTTTGTCGTATTGTGGGGCCATCTTAATTTAATTCTAAGACAATGTGCAAGTCTTCGTATTGCTATGCAAGAATATTAACGTAATTATTTTTTATCTGTTTTTTGTTGTTTTTTTGCAAAAGAGTTATCTATTCGGGGGATACAAATAATAAGAATAATTCCAATTGAGCTGCTACTTTTAGTGGTAGGTTTAGCGTGACTCTTTTTATGCGATTAAATTTAAAAGGAAAGATAAAATGAAAATAATAATAGATTTAAATAAGAAACATAAAGTTTTTGGATTTATTGCTCTGGTTTGTCTGGGGCTTGTCAGCTGTAAAAATACGAAGATACCGACAAATGAAAATTTAAGTGATGAGAACACTACTACAAGTTTTGGTCAACTTTTTACTGGATCGCCTTGTGGAAAATATGGAACGCTTGGTTGCATGAATAAAGGAAAGCAGTGCAATGATAATTGGCAGTCTTATTTTAAATCAACAGCGAACAGCATTACTATGACTGCAGGTAATGACTGTCGAACCGTTAGCACTCATGATAGTTGTCAGTTTACAGTTGGTGATGGCGCTATTACTGCAATTAATTTTGATTTTGATATCTCCGACTCTTGTCATGGCCCAGATGGCATTGAGTGGCTTTCATTTTGGATGTATCGTGATCCTTGGTCAAATACTGTTGAAGTGGATTTTATTGAAAGCAAATATGGCCCTGGTTCGGGACTCAACACGAATTTTGCAGGCGTTGGTAATCAAGTCGTTATATTTGACTCAAGCCAAACTACTCGTTGGAAAGGATCGATTATGGCCTCATTTTCTGGCTCAGGTAATGCAGTAGAAGTTACTGTCAGCAATTCTAATAATTCTAATATAGCAACGACAACGCTCACTGAAAGTGATGGCTATTATTTTGTTATGGATACTGCTACAGGCTCTACCGCAACAGATTGTCAGATCACCGTTTCTAATTTAGTTGTAACAAGTGACATTAATTATACTTCACAAATGAACCAGTGTGTTGGGCTCAATGTTGATTAGTGATTATAAGGTAGACTAAAGGCAAGTGAGTCATTATTGTAATGGTCTATAGCCTTGCTCAAAATATTGAGTAAGGCTGGTTTAACGAGATAAAGCTAATTTAAATAACCTGTTTGATTCGATTTGTCATTGACTCTAAAGCTTGTGCTAAGTCACCAATAATATCTTCAACATATTCTAAACCGACTGATAGCCTGACTAAAGTTTCGCTAATTCCTGCAGCATCTCTTTCTTCTGGCTCGTAAGGGGAGTGTGTCATTGATGCCGGATGCTGGATCAGTGATTCAGCATCACCTAAACTCACTGCAATTGAGCACATTTTAAGGCTATTCATAAAATGGACTGTATCATCAAAAGTCCCTTCAATTTCAAACGCCATAATGCCACCGCCTGCTCGCATTTGTCTGCCAATCAGTGAGTAACCTTGATGAGAAGCTAGCCCGGGGTAGTTAACCTGTTTTATCCTGGGGTGAGCTTCCAGATATTGAGCGACTTTCATCGCATTGCTGCAATGCCTTTCTACTCTGACTGATAAAGTTTTAAGACCTCTTATCACTAACCAAGCATCTTGAGGACTCATGACCGCACCCATATCTTTTAAAGTGGTTAATTTGATATTTTCAATTTGCTCTTTACTACCACAGGTAATGCCTGCAATGACATCACCATGCCCATTAAGGTATTTGGTTGCGCTATGAATAATTAGATCAATACCAAACTCAGCAGGATTTTGTAGGGCTGGAGACATAAACGTATTATCAACAATGGACACTAGCTCTGCTTCTTTTGCTATTTTAGCTATCATTTCCATATCAATAACAACCAGATTAGGATTAACAGGGGTTTCAAAATAAATAACTTTTGTATTATCTTTAATCGCCGCTTTAATTGCCTCTTCATTGGTCATATCTACAAAGCTGACCTCGATACCAAAGTCAGCAAATTTATGGTTAAGTAGTGCAAAAGTGCAACCGTAAAGTGCCGCAGAAGCTACTAGATGATCGCCTTTACGTAAATTAGCCAGTAGCGTTGCTGATACTGCCCCCATTCCAGAGCCAAAGGCGGCAGCGTCTTCTGTCAGTTCTAATGCAGCCATACGTTGCTCTAACTCACGAACCGTAGGGTTACCTAATCGTCCGTAAATAAAACCTTCTTCTTCACCCATAAAGCGAGCAGAACCTTGTTCAACATTTTCAAAAATAAAAGTGGATGTTTGGAATATTGGCGTGCTTAAGGCGCCAAATTGATTATCTTTGATTTTTCCAGCGTGAATTGTTTTGGTATCTAAATGTCTTGAGTTTGTCATAAAACCACCTGAATATTTTGAAATATTAGCAATTTGCCTAATAAAAGCTTAGCTGTTTGTTGGGTTTGCAGACTATAAGTATATTGTTGTTTGAGTTTTGTGCAATTAAATTTTGAGTTTTTGCGTAAAAAAGAAATAAAAAAATGTTTTTTGTTTTTTTTAAGGAATTATATAAAGACTGAGGCGTACATTCCTTTGCTTATTCTTAAAGAAATCCAGATAATTGTGCTTAAAACATTATCTTAATATGGCAAACTCGACTAATTGATTACTTTAGTCAGTATTTTATAGAGCGAGATTCATTCTAAAAGTGGGGATAAGTACTGCCAAATTGTTTGCATGAGTATTGGCTGCCCCTTAGCGTTGGGATGTATACCATCTGGCAGCATGAGTGATTTATCGGTGCCTACTTTATTTAAAAATTGGGGAATTAATGTAACATTAGCTTGTTGACTTAACTCTTTATAAATTTGTGAAAAACGCTTGGTGTAAGTGCGCCCAAAGTTAGGAGGAAGCTGTATTTCAGTTAGTATGACTTTAATATTGCGATTCAGGCTAATATTAATCATTTTGGCCAAATTAGAGCGAGTTGTTGCGAGATCAAAACCTCGTAAACCATCATTTCCACCCAGTTCAATAATAATAATTTGGGGCTGTGTAGAGTCAAGTTGAGCGGTTAATCTTTCTAATCCTCCAGATGTTGTTTCGCCACTAATGCTAGCATTAACAATTTTCACCTGTTTATTTTGCTCTGTTACAAAATCTTGTAACAAACTAACCCATCCTTCTTCACGTTTTATATTGTATGCTGCACTCAGGCTGTCGCCAAAAACAAGAATGGTTGTTAGCTGAGAAGCTTGTTGTTTTGATGTTTCTTCCGCCCAAAGTGCTTGCGGTGTAAACAAATAGCTTAATAAAAATGTTACAGTAAATAAAAGAGCTTTCATCAATAATGAATTAATATAATTGAATACATAAAAGCAATTTACCATATTTAGTTTCAATTTGAATAATATAAATGAGTGTATAAATGTTAACCGCTACTAATTTAGGCAAACGAGTATTAACCGGTGAGAATCAACTAACTATTTTAGAGAACATTAGTTTTTCTTTAGATGAAGGGAAGAGCATGGCTATTTTAGGCGAGTCAGGCTCTGGTAAAACAACATTATTAGGCATATTGGCAGGGCTTGATTCGCCGACAGCAGGTTCTGTCTCGTTAAACCAGACATCTATTTTTGATTTAACTGAAGAGCAGAGAGCTTATTTGAGAAAAGAAAACTTGGGGTTTGTTTTTCAAAGCTTTCAATTAATTAATGGCCTAACAGCATTAGAAAATGTGATGATGCCGCTTGAGTTGAGAGGCGATTCAAAGGCAAAAGCTAAGGCGACTGATATGTTGCAAAAAGTTGGATTAGCCGAGCGGTTAAATCACTACACGAACCAACTCTCTGGTGGAGAGCAACAGCGAGTAGCCATTGCTAGAGCTTTTGTTACTGAGCCCAAATTATTATTAGCAGATGAACCGACAGGTAACTTAGATACTGCCACAGGAGAAAAAATTATCAAGCTAATGTTTGAATTAAATGCAGAATTAAATACTACTTTAGTGTTAGTGACTCATGACATTCATTTAGCTGGTTTGTGTCAGCAGTCAATCACTTTAAGTGGTGGGAAAATAGTCAGTCGTAATAATCATTCGTCATAAAAATTAATCATTGAGACTTGGATTTATGTTAAACCAGATGTTGTTATTTAAGGTTGCTTTAAGAATTTTTAAACGTGATTGGCGCCGTGGAGATCTGCTGGTTTTGCTATTTGCAATGTGTACAGCAATGGCATCAATTAGCGTTATTTATTTAATTATTGATCGTATAGAAAGTGCAACCACCAGAGAAATGGCTGATATCTTAGGCGCTGATTTAGTAATATCCTCGCCCGCAAAAATTTCACAGGAATGGCTTGATTATGCCGAACAACTAAAATTGCAACGTGCAATTAGTGTTGAGTTTTCTAGTGTACTTTTTGCGAATGAAAAATTACAGTTATCTTCAATTAAAGCGGTCTCAAAAAACTATCCATTAAAAGGTCGAATTGAAATTGCAGATACGCCTTTTTTGAATTCAAGAATTGCTAAAGGCAACCCTGATAAAGGACAAATTTGGGTCGAACCAAGAATTTATAATTTACTTGATTTAACAGAAAGAAATCGCATTGAACTCGGTTATACTGAACTTGGTTTTGGTGGTGTTATTATGTTAAAGCCAGGTCAAAATAGTACGTTATTTAACATTGCGCCTGCTGCAATTATGAATATTGATGATCTTGAGTCTACACAGGTTGTTCAGCCCGGTAGCCGAATTAATTATTTATATTTATTTGCTGGTGATAATCAATCAATACAGCAATTTTCTAATTATTTGAAAGGTAAACTAACAACTAGTCAGCGCTTAAGAAGTGTATTTGAAGAGTCGCCCATTGCTGGTTCTGCTATAACAAGAAGCAAAAAATATATTGGACTCTCTAGTTTGTTGACTATGATTTTATTGGGAGTAACTATCGCAATGTCTGCTAATCGTTATGCGCGCAGACAATTTGATACCAGCGCATTAATGCGTTGTTTTGGTATGACTAATCGACAAGTTTTAAGAATATTTGCTTATATTTTAGGCCTTGTTTGTTTTTGTGGAGTTGTATTTGGTGGAGCGATCGGGATTATCATTCAAGAAATTTTAGTGGCCACTTTAGCCGAACAGTTTATTGAGGATTTACCCGCTGCTCAGTATTCTGTTTTAGTACTACCATTAATTGCATCGGTGATACTGTTGTTTGGTTTTTCTTTTCCATCATTAATCCAGATAAAATCTGTTCCTCCTATGCGTGTATTGCGTCGCCAGTTAATGCCAATGAGTTTGAATAGTTGGTTGGTTTATAGCTTATCAATTGCTACTTTAACTTTTGTTATGTGGTTACAAATGGCGAACTTAAAATTACTTTTAACGGTATTAGTAGGGCTTGTGATTGTCACACTATTATTTATGTTAATTGCGGTTGTTGTGTTGCGTTTACTAAAGCGAATGGCTAACAGTCATAGTGCCGCCGTTAATTTTAGTTTGCGCCAGTTAGATGCTAATAGAGGTGTTACTCTACTGCATTTACTGGCTTTTAGTATTACTATTTTTGTCATTGCTTTAATTGTGTTAGTTAAAAGTGAATTGTTAGCTAAATGGCAGCAGAGTTTAGGGGATGATATGCCCAACCATTTTATGGTGAATGTAAAACCATCAGAAGTGGAGCAACTTAAGGTATTTTTTAATCAGCAAGGTTTAAGTTTTTCAGGACTTTATCCGATGATTAGAGGTCGCGTAACTGGTGTGAATGATGAAGATGTTAAAACTTCGGTATCTGAAAAAGGGCAACAACATAATTCATTAAGACGTGAATTAAACATTACTTGGACTGACCAACTGCCTAAAGGGAATAAAATTGTTAAAGGGGAATGGGGATGGTCCGATGATAAGGAAAAGATTCAGATTTCAATTGAAGAGAAAATGGCGGATGCATTAGATTTAGAAATTGGAGATAAGCTTAACTTTACAATTGGTGCTGATACATGGAGCGCGACTATCAGTAATATTCGCTCAATTGATTGGCAAACCTTCACACCTAATTTTTATATTATTGCTAAACCTGGAACTTTATCTCAATTTAGTTCGACTTATATTACCAGCTTTCGTTTAGCAAAGGCGCAAAAAACTTTATTAGCCGAAATGGTTAAATCTTATCCAAGTGTTACGATAATTGAACTCGATCTGATTTTAAATGAAATTCAAAGTATTATAAGAAAAGTGTCTGGTGCGATTCAGTTGATCATGATATTTGTGGTTGCGGCTGGTTTAGGTTTATTGTGGGCTGCAATGGAACATACTTTTGAAGCAAAATATCGGCATTCTGCGATTCTTCGAACATTAGGAGCAAGTAAAGGGTTTATCGAGAAAAGTTTTCGTTTTGAATATCTCTGGATAGCGCTATTATCATCGGCAATGGCTATTTTCGCTGTTGAATCCATTACATTTGTGCTGTATCAACAGGTTTTTGAAATTCCATTTGAATTCCATTGGCATCTCTGGATTACATTACCTGTGGCCACTTTAATTTTAATGTTAGCGGCTTCTTGGAAAGGGGTAAAAAAAGTGACAGAACCTTCACCTGTTAGCTTACTTAGACAAGGAGAAAGTTCCTAGTTGATTGTATTTTAACCAGCATTTATGCTAATAATTATTAGGCTGTAGACAATAAAATTTAAAAAAGCTAAATTTTTTGTTGACTCCGCTGGGGTAAATCGCCATAAAATAAAAAAGGTGAGTTCTTTTTCCTGATGAGGGTGAACCGTCAACCATCTCTAAAATATGATTAATTAGTTGGTTGTGAGGGGACTTTTTAGTCTAGTCTTATTATTTTTACTAGTAATGCTATTAATGGATGGCTGAACTTAACAGCGATCGATAGGTTAAATTTAATTACTAAACTTTAGGAACATTTAAATACTTCAAATGGGTAAGTCATTAGTTATTGTAGAGTCACCGGCAAAAGCAAAAACGATAAATAAGTATTTAGGAAACGAGTTTATTGTTAAATCCAGTGTAGGCCATGTCAGAGATCTTCCTACTAGGGTTGCATCCGCTCCGGTTGATCCGAAAGAGCGAGCACGAAAAGCTGCGGAAACTCGTAAATTATCTCCCGAAGCCAAAATAAAACACAAAGCTAAAGCTGCAAAAGATGCGTTATTTAAACGTATGGGTATTAATCCTGAGAAGGATTGGGCAGCTACTTATGAAGTACTGCCTGGCAAAGAAAAAATTATTAAAGAATTAAAAACACACGCCAAAAAAGCAGATAAAATATTTCTCGCAACGGATTTGGATAGAGAGGGAGAGGCTATTGCCTGGCACTTGCGAGAAGAAATTGGTGGAGATGATGACAAGTATCAGCGTGTTGTATTTAATGAAATCACTAAAAAAGCCATCCAAGAAGCTTTTTCAAAGCCATCAACGTTAGATATGAATTATGTGAACGCTCAGCAAACTCGTCGATTTTTAGATAGAGTTGTTGGTTTTATGGTTTCACCATTGCTCTGGAAAAAAGTTTCACGAGGGCTATCTGCTGGTAGAGTACAATCTGTAGCAGTAAAATTAATTGTTGAGCGTGAACGAGAAATAAGAGCTTTTATCCCTGATGAATACTGGACGCTTTGGGCAGATACTCTTACTAATCAAGAGGACAAGCTTAAGCTGGAAGTACGGCGTTATCAGGGGGAAAAATACCGTCCTGTTAATAAAAAGCAAAGTGATGAAATGCAGGCTTTGCTTAAGCAACAAGCACTCATTATTGAAAGTTGTGAGTCTAAGCCAACCAAAAGTCGTCCGAGCGCACCTTATATTACTTCTACGTTGCAGCAAGCTGCTAGTACACGATTAGGTTTTAATGTTAAAAAAACAATGATGCTGGCACAGCGTTTATACGAAGCTGGTTATATTACATACATGCGTACTGATTCTACAACCTTGAGTGCTGATGCGCTGTCGATGTGCCGAAAATTTATTGAAGAAAATTATGGCACCCCCTATTTGCATGAAACACCAAGGAGTTATTCTAGCAAAGAAGGTGCGCAAGAGGCTCACGAAGCAATCAGACCAACTAATGCTGGCACTCGTGATAAACATTTAAAAAATGTTGATGACGATGCTATTAAGCTCTACAACTTAATCTGGCGCCAATTTATTGCTTGTCAAATGACCGATGCGGTTTATGACGTTACTAGTTTAATTGTAAAAGGTGGTGATTTTAAATTAGCAGCCAAAGGAAGAGTTGTTAAGTTTGATGGGTGGACTAAAGTTCAGCCGCCGAAATCTAAAAATGATGATGATGTTTTATTACCGCCTGTGGTTGTCGGCCAAGCGCTTAAATTGTCAGCGCTTGATGCAAAACAACATTTTACCAAACCAGCACCTCGATACAGTGAAGCTGCGTTAGTAAAAGAGCTAGAGAAACGTGGAATTGGTAGGCCATCCACTTATGCTTCAATTATTTCCACTATTCAAGATCGTGGTTATGTCATTGTTAAAAGTCGACGTTTTTATGCCACTAAGATAGGTGAGATAGTTTCTGATCGATTAACTGGTAGCTTTAATAATTTGATGGATTATTCATTTACCGCCAATATGGAAGAGACGCTAGATGTTATCGCTAAAGGTAGTCAATTTTGGAAAGACACATTATCTGACTTTTATTCTGATTTAACTGAGCGTTTAAAGAAAGCCGAGTTACCCGCAGAAGATGGCGGAATGGATAATGTAAAGTCAGTCGAAATGGAGATGCTTTGTCCTAAATGTGAAACCAATAATATGATGATTAGAAACTCATCGATGGGGACATTTTTAGGCTGTAGTGGCTTTTCGCTTCCGCCCAAAGAGCGTTGTAAGCATACAATGAACTTGATCCCTGGTGATGAAATTGAAGCTGTTGATAAAGATGATGAAGCTGAAAGTCGTAACTTACTGTTAAAGAAACGTTGCCCTCAGTGTGATTCTGCTATGGATAGCTACTTAATTGATGAACAACAAAAATTACATGTCTGTGGAAATAATCCGACTTGTAAAGGTTATTTGATTGAAGAAGGTAGCTTTAAAATTAAAGGCTATGATGGGCCTGTTATTGATTGCGATAAGTGCGCAAGCGAAATGCAGCTAAAAGTGGGCCGCTTTGGTAAATATTTTGGTTGCACAAATGAAGAGTGTAAGAACACTCGTAAATTACTACGAAACGGTGAAGCAGCCCCGCCCAAGGCCGATCCAATCCCTATGCCTGAATTAAAATGTTTGAAAGTCGATGATCATTACGTATTACGTGATGGTGCATCGGGTATCTTTTTAGCGGCTAGTCAATTTCCTAAAAATAGAGAAACTCGGGCTCCGTTGGTTGAAGAGTTATTGATGGTTAAAGATCAGCTTGATCCTAAGTTTGAATATTTAAAATCAGCGCCTGTTGCAGATCCTGATGGTAATAAGGCCATGTTTCGTTTTAGCCGTAAAGCAAAAGAGCAGTATGTCATGAGTGAAGAAGAGGGAAAAGCAACTGGTTGGAGTGCTCATTATATTGATAATCAGTGGAAAGAAACCTTGAAAAAAACGGTTAAAAAGAAAACTTCAACAAAGAAGAAATAGCTTGGTTGAGCTAACTAAGGCAGCTTGCTCCACTAATTGGGCTCGCTGCCTTGATTGTTTATTTACTTATTTCATTATTTAATATCCCTCAAATGTAGCGCGACAAGAAATAATACTCGCGCTATAATGCGCGCAAATTGTTAACCTGTTGTTTGTCTATGTTTAACCTTATCTACCCTATTATCAGATTCATTTTGTTTCGAATGGATGCTGAAAAGACTCACGATTTAACATTAAAATGGCTTAAAAAAATAGAAGCTTCTAGTTTTCGTTGGTTAATCCATCAACCAATGGTGAACGATCCTGTTGAAGTTTTTGGTATACAGTTCCCTAATAAAATAGGTTTGGCTGCTGGATTAGATAAAAATGGGGCCTGTATTGATGCTTTTGCTGCATTAGGATTTGGCCACATTGAAGTTGGTACTGTAACACCAAGACCTCAGCCTGGTAATCCAAAACCTAGGCTGTTTCGGCTACCTGAAGCAAAAGGCATCATCAATCGCTTTGGTTTTAATAACCAAGGTGTTGACCAACTGATTAGTAATATAAAAAGCTCTAGTTATACTGGCATATTAGGTATAAATATCGGAAAAAACTTTGATACCCCTGTTGAAAATGCCGTTGATGATTATTTGGTTTGCATGCAAAAAATTTATCCTTATGCTTCCTATATTACAGTGAACATTTCTTCACCAAATACCGCTAATTTGCGCCAACTCCAGTTCGGAGAGGCATTAGAAGAGTTGTTAGTGGCTATTAAATCGAAGCAACATGAGCTGACGCAGAGTTTTGGGCGTAAAATTCCGGTTTTGATTAAAATTGCACCAGATTTAAATGAGCAAGAAATTGATGTTTTAGCAGAAACATTTATAAAAAATAAGGTTGACGGTATTATCGCAACCAATACGACGTTTTCAAGAGAAGGGGTAGAAAAACTGAAGTATGCTGATGAGCAAGGAGGCTTGAGTGGTAAGCCTGTTTTTGCGAAAAGCACAGAAGTTTTAAAGCGCTTGAGTGAAAAAGTTAATGGGGCATTTCCTATTATTGGAGTAGGCGGAATTGACAGTCTGTCAACAGCCAATGAAAAACTAGATGCTGGCGCTTCATTGGTACAAGTTTATTCTGGGTTTATTTACCAAGGGCCAAATTTAATCAAAAAAATAGCTGAAGGCGTTTAAAATATTTTCATTTGATCTAGAAAAAAACTGATTAGGTCGTTTTGCTAGGTAGTTGTTGGATTTGGTGAAGAACTGATTGGAGCGTTTTTTCTAATTGAGGTAGCTGCTCAATGACTGACGCCAGTTTTTTTTGACGACAAGCTTGAGTTAACTCTTCTGCTAAAGTTGGTAGCTGGTTAATAAATAAGTTTGCTGATACGCCTTTAAGGTTATGTGCCTCTTCACCAATGGAATATAAATCATTTTCAAGTAATAAGTTTTTGCAGCGCTCAATAAAGTTAAATTGCTGCTTTTGAAACTTCTCTAATAATTGATAAAATTCACTTTCACCTCCCATTAACTCAATACCACTCGAGAGATCAATTAGAGTGAGATTATCATCTAGCTTTTTAGTAAAACTGTTTTCATGAATAGTTTGAGTCTCCGTTTTCTGATCTCCTAGGTTAACCCATCGATTAAGTGTTTCAAGTAACTCTGTGACTCTTATTGGTTTCGATATATAATCATTCATTCCTGCAGCTAAGCATTTTTCTTTATCTCCGCCTAAAGCATTAGCTGTCATAGCAACAATCGGAAGTTCTTCTGTATTAAATGTTTTTCTAATATTGTCTGTTGCTTCATATCCATCCATGATAGGCATTTGAATATCCATTAAAACACAATCGTATTGATTTTTTAATATTAACTCCACTGCTTCAAGCCCGTTGTTAGCTAAAGTAATACTATGAACAGATTGTGTTAATATTTCTTTAGCAACTTCTTGATTGATTTCATTATCTTCAACAATAAGAATGTCAGCATTTTTTAAACTATTTGAAAGCTTTTTTAGTTTTTCATTTTCTGAATATTTTGCCAGTCTATTTGATATACTAATTGAGTTTTTTAGGCCACTTAAAGTCATTAATCCATCAAGCATACAAGACGGTGTAATCGGTTTATTAATAATAATATCGGGACTAATTGTCTGAATAAAATTTTCATCACGTTCAAAAATACCTGACGAAAGTAAAATGATCTTGAATTTGACTTGTCGTTTGAGTTGTAACAATTCATCTTTATAATGGCATGCTATTTTATAATCGATCAATAAGTGGTTTGATAATAAATTTTTCTCATTTGAGCTTTTTATAAGAGCGTTAAAATTTTCCAGAGAATTTATGCTTGATGTTGGACAACCAAAGCTATTAAGTATTGATTCTATTGCATCTTTATTTTGTTCACTATTAATAAATGTAATAATATGTTGTTTTGAAAGAGGTAAATGCTTTTCCATTCTATCGAGAATGCTGAAAGACCTTTCAAATGAAAAAGTTGTATTAAAGGTAAACACACTACCTTTTTTGGGACTACTGCTAACGGCAATTGTGCCACCCATACTTTCAACTAAACGTTTACATATGGCTAAGCCCAAACCAGTGCCGCCAAATTTTCTGGTGGTTGAGGTGTCAGCTTGACTAAATGGTTTAAAAAGCCTATTCAAAATCTCTTTAGTCATACCTATGCCAGAATCAATAACTTGAAATTGTAATTTGATTTGGTGGTTTTCTACATGACTAGTCGAAATTTTAACTTTAACATGACCTTGTTCAGTAAATTTCATTGCATTATTAGTGAGGTTGACAAGTACTTGGCTTAGGCGAAGTGGATCACCTATTAATTTTTCTGGAATATTTGGATCAATATCATAAATAAATTCGAGACCTTTTTCTTGAATTTTTAAACCTGTTAAATTGGCCAGGTTATCAAGTACTCTAGACAAACTAAACTCAATTTTTTCCATTTTTAATTCGCCGGCTTCCACTTTAGAAAAATCGAGAATATCGTTAATGATCTCCAAAAGTGAATTTGCAGCATTATCCATTTTTCTTATATAGTCGCCTTGCTTATCGTCAAGGTTGGTCTTTTTTGTTAAATGCAACATGCCAATAATTGCATTCATGGGAGTTCTAATTTCATGACTCATGTTCGCTAAAAAAGAAGATTTTGCATCATTCGCTGTTTGAGCTTGATCGCGAGCGATAAGCAGAGCTTTTTGTGCTTCGTTTAATGCAATGTTCTTATTGAGTAGCTCGTAGTTTGTCTTTTTTCTCGCTTTATTTAAATGAACAATAACAGCTAAAAATACACTGATAATTAGTAAAATAAATGAACCAAGAATAAGCCAGTGTTGCTGTTGTTCTATTTGATAAACTTGTTTTTCTAAAGCCTTTTTTTGACTTTCCAATTTTAATTTTTGATCTTCAATAGATTTTTTTTGAGCTTCTAATATTCGCTGGTTTTTATTGATGAGATCTGAAAGGCTAGTCACTTGTTTTTCTTTGTTAGCAATAGCATCTAGCTTTTCACCTAAAATAGCTTCGTTTGAATTAAGCAAGTTTTCAGCGCTTTTCAGTTCTAACTTTATTGCCGATAATTTTTTTTCTTTTTCTTGTAGTAATATCGCTTGTTCTTTTACTTGCTGTTTTATTCGTACTGATTCATTGACTGAGTTTTTATACTGTTCTTGATAAAGCAACATTAAGTGTTTGGATTTTGCTAGTTCTTTGCGCTGCTTTTCTAAGTCTTCTTTCAATATTGCTAATTGATCTTCTGATTTCTTAAATAGCTCGGCAACATCCATTTCAGTACCGCCAAGTAATAAGATATCATTATTAATATCGAGGTGTTCAAAAGTTAAGTTAGCTTTGTTAACTTCAAATAAATAGCCATGATCTTGATCGGCTAACAAATTGATCATGGTATTAGTTTTATAGAATGTGTTTTCGGTAACGAGCAAAGTATTTGTTCGACTGGTCGCACTTGATATATTAGGTAGTATTGGGTCTTTATTGCTAGTAATGAACAATAAATGAAATTTTTTCATTTCATTAAGGTTAGAAACATTTTTAATTTCAACCTTTTTGTTATTAACCAAATTTAACTTTGCTGATTGTCTAAGTTTTTGCAAAAGTTGTTGGTTGTTACCAACAATTCCTACTTGGTAAGTTTTAAATGAATTTTCTTCTTTCCATTCAACGTTTTCCAGTAAATGAAATATAAAAGTAGATTTAAAATCTGTAGGCCGAATACTTTGTCTTGAATGAATATTACCAGAAAATATTATTAATAGAAAAAGGGTTAGAATCGAAGAGTTAGTTTTTTTTAATGAGTGAGAAAACCTCTGATGAAAATAGCTTTTTATTAATCGGATTTTATTTATCATCATATATTATTAATATCGGTTAAGCTCAATGGCTTTAAATGGGCTCTAGCCAAGTGGTGTTTAATACTAAACTATCGAGGTTTAGTGTTTATTAAAGAGAGAGACTTCCGTCATGATTCCTAATACCCAATTTTAGCTGTTTTTCTGATTTTTACCAATTAAAAACCGTTTAGCTACCATGTTTCTTTTGTACATAGGTATTTGAATATTAGCGATATTTATGTATTTTTAAGGGATCTTCGTGTTTTATACCAAATGTCAGCGTATAATTACCTTGTTTTTTTATTGGCTATTTTAAATAGAGTAACTCAATGCCCCATTTCATTGCCACATGTGCAAAAGATCTTGAATATTTATTAGTAGATGAATTGAAAGCTTTAGGTGTAGAAAACCCCAAAGAAGGCTTATCACAAGTCAAATTTGAAACTGACTGGAAAGGGGTATACCGAGTATTAATGTGGAGTCGTATCGCAAGTCGAATCCATTACCCTATAGCAACATTTGAAGCAACTAATGATGATATGCTTTATCAACATGCTTCGATTATTGATTGGTCACAACATTTAAGTGATAGTGCGAGTTTTCTTATTAATGCGCAGAGTTTCCGTTCTCAGTTATCTCACACCCAGTTTATTTCACAAAGAGTTAAAGATGCGATTGTTGATTATTTCAGAGAAGCAGGGCAATCACGCCCCGATGTAACATTCGATGAACCCGATGTGGTCATTCACTGCAGAATAAAGAGAAATCAGGTGACTTTATCGATTGATTTGGCTGGACAAGGGCTACACAAACGAGGGTATCGCTTAAAAGGTGGAGGAGCCCCTATTAAGGAGAATTTGGCTGCAGCACTTTTAATGAGAGCTGGTTGGACTTTAAAAGAAACAAACTCACTTTATGATCCGATGTGTGGTTCAGGCACCTTTTTAATTGAAGGGGCTATGATGTCCTATGATATAGCACCTGGTTTGTTACGAGAATACTTAGGTTTATTTGGTTGGAATCAGTTTAATCAGACGCTTTGGGGTGAAATTATTGAAGAAGCTGAATTTCGTCGTGAAAAAGGACTTGAGCAACATAATTTGAGCTTTATAGGAAGTGATATTAATCCTAAAGCTGTGCGTAATGCACAAATGAATATTGCACTAATTGGTTTGGAAGACAGGGTAAAAATACACATAGGTGGGTTAGATCAAGTTGAACAGCTCGACTTACCCAATAGTGGCATATTAATTGTTAATCCGCCTTATAGCGAAAGGTTAGGTGAGCGTAATCAAGTGAAACAATTATATGCCCAATTGGGACTTTTATTAAAAGAGCGATTTATTGGTTGGAAAGCATCTGTTTTATCCCCAGATAAAGATTTCGGTCATGCGCTAGGTATTCGAGCCAAAAAAATATACAAATTTAATAATGCTAGTATTCCTTGTGAGCTACTCAATTTCGAATTGATGAGTGATAATTTTATTGAGAGAGTATCTGAAAGTCAGGTGGAAACTGACTTTAAGGAAAAACTGACACCACAAGCAATTCAATTATGTCATCGTTTAGAGAAAAATCGAAGTAAACTTAAAAAATATTTAGCGAAAGAAAATATTAGTTGTTACCGAATATATGATGCTGATCTACCCGATTATAATGCTGCAATAGATGTGTATGATAATCGACTACACATTCAGGAATATCGCCCACCTAAATCTGTTGATGATAAATTGGCGACTCGACGCTTAAAAGAAATAGAACGAGTTGCTGCTGGTGTTTTTGCAATACCTCGGAACCAGGTTTATGTTAAGCAAAGACGTCAACAAAAAGGTGATTGGCAATATCAGGTTGCTAACAACCAAACTTCTCAAAGCAATAGTAATAACTTCACTGTTACTGAAGGAGGAAGACGGTTCATTGTTAACCTTAATGATTATCTCGATACTGGATTATTCCTTGATCATCGGCAAACTCGTGAAATGGTTGCCAAGAAAGTTAGCGGAAAATCTTTTTTAAATTTGTTTTGCTATACAGGCAGTGTTTCTGTTTATGCTGCAACGGCAGGTGCAAGCTCAACGACCAATGTTGATATGTCACGTACTTACTTAGAATGGGCAAAGCAGAATTATATAAAAAATGAGATCAATATTTCAAAACATGAATTTATTCGAGAAAACTGTTTGGTTTGGCTTGAAGAGGCTTGTGAGCAAAAGTTGACTTTTGATTTGATCTTTCTCGATCCTCCCACATTTTCTAATTCTAAACGAATGGAAAACCATTTTGATATACAAGCAGATCACCCAAAATTAATTCAGCAATGTCTTCAACTACTCAATAAAAATGGACAACTAATTTTTTCCAATAATTTCCAGAAGTTTGAAATGTTAGTTTCTTCTGATGAGCAGGTTGAAGTGAAAGAAATCACAAAACAAACAATAACCCCCGATTTTTCTCGCAGGAGCTTACATCGTTGTTGGTTAATTAGTAACAAATCCTAAATATTCGTATGATTTAAGATAGAAGTTTATTATGCAGCAAATTATTCAGTTATTTACGACTTCTGGTTGCCACTTATGTGAGCAAGCCGAGGCAATGGTTAATTATTTAATCGAAAACAAACCATCAATTTCATCTCGTGTTCGATTAGTACCGGTTGAAATCTCAGAGAACACAGATTTAATCGACAAGTATGGAGTCAGGATCCCTGTTTTATCAAAGGAGACAAGTGAGTTAGGTTGGCCTTTTGAACTTGAAGAGTTAGAGCAGTGGTTAAACAGTTAAAGGTTGGAAAAAGATAGATAAAAAAGTTCAGCAAAAAAGTTGCCTTTTAATTGCTGAACATGATTGTAGGAATCATTACTTTTTCTCTTCTTCGCTTTCTTTACAATATTTATCTCTTTGCTCTGTCATTTGTTTTATTTTACTTTGCTTCTCTTCATCGGTCATAAAACGTTTGCCGCCTTGGCCGTCATCTTGCGAAATTCGAGCTGCATTTTTTAAAACGTCTAAGTTTTGAGTCGCAATTCTACAATTTTCTTTACGCCAAGACTGATACTTTTCTTGTTCTTCACTGGGTTTCTTTTCCGCAGTTTCCTCATTGTTGCTCGTTGATGCAGAAGTGTTTGCAGAATTACCCTTACCTGAACGCTTTTTAACTTTTTCAAAGGCTATTCCAGGATCTGGACGTCGTTCAGTGTAATGAACCATTCCTTGTGAGTCTTTCCACTTATAAATGTACTGTTCTGCTGATTCTGCCGTTGAATATCCTGCAATGGCTGACAACATAAACAATGAGAGTAACATACTTAATTTCATGAATGATTCCTATTATTGAGCCAATATGGCTAATATAGACTTAAATGGGGGTAAAAGTTAAGAATTTTATTGAAAATTGTTTTATTTTGAGATGCTTATAGCTGTTTTTCTGTTTGCAAGTTATTTTTTTGGGCGAAGTGAAGGACATCATTTAACAAGTTTGCATGTTCTTCATTCAACTTTGCATCAACAATAACACATTTAATACCTTCGATCACTGCGGGTCTCAATAGAGGCGAATAATACATTCTGCGGTTTCTAAAAGTGCAAAGGTTGCCACATAGCCTTTCTGCCCAATCACTTGGTCGAAACTTACTACCTTCAAGAGTAATGCCTTTTAAAATTAAGCGGGTAAATTCGATTTGGCTCATATGCTAATACTTCTCTTTACTTTTGTATTAAGTCGCGCGGCATGATGCCAGATTACATTTGATTGTCAATAGACCTAGATCAATAAGACATCTCAGAGACAAAATTACCTACTAATACTTAGCCTGAATCTTTTAAAGTAACCGATTCAACTGACTGGCCATTTAGCGCTTTAGCTAAGTGTAGCAAATAAAAGACGCTTCGCTATTTTTTGTTAACGCGACATTAAAAACGCTATTAAGTGCTTTTGATGTTGTTTTATGCTGAGCGAACACTTAAATTTATGTTAGATGTGGGCTTTAATGCTGTTAGTTTGTAACAACTATAGACTGGTTGAGTCAAAATAGTAGTACAAGCTAAATTAGCTTATTCTTCGAATTCTAAAAATAGGTATGTTTAACATGGCGTATTGTGGTGATGAAAAAGAGTCTTCTGTAACTCCCGAACAAGTTTTTTGGAATAGAAGAAATTTTATTAAACAGCTTTCTATAGGGGCCGTTTATGCAGGCGCTACTGGAAGTCAAGGGGTATGGGCGCAATCAGCCCCTGACTATTCAGGCCATGATTTAAAAGACCAGTTAAGCAGTGAGTTTGTAGTAACACATCATAATAATTTTTACGAATTTTCAACAGATAAGCAGAAACCAGCTAAAATGGCTAAATCTTTTCAACCTGGTAATGATTGGCAAGTGGAAATAAGTGGTGAAGTTGAAAAAGCGGGTCGTTTTACATTAGAAAACATCTTAAAGTGGGTTGAGCAAGAAGAAAGAATATACAGACTTCGCTGTGTAGAGGCTTGGTCAATGGTGGTTCCCTGGACTGGTTTTCAATTGAGTCAGTTAATTAAGCATGTGCAACCCACATCTAAAGCTAGATATGTTGAATTTAAAACATTAAGAGATCCAAAAGTATTTCCTGGCCAAAAACGAGGTACTTTCGGGATGTACTCACTACCGTGGCCATATACTGAAGGAGTTACTATGCAAGAAGCACTTAATCCTTTAGCCTTTATTGCCACGGGAGTCTATGGCAAGAAATTACCTGGTCAGAATGGTGCCCCTTTAAGACTGGTATTACCATGGAAGTATGGGTTTAAAAGTATTAAATCAATCGTTTCCATAAAGTTCACTGAAAAACAGCCAATATCAACATGGAACAAGCGATTACCTAATGAATATGGGTTCTATGCCAATGTTAATCCAAAAGTAGATCACCCGCGTTGGAGTCAAGCCACAGAACGTCGAATTACAAACGAATCATTTTTAGGTGTGAAAAAGATACCTACACAGATGTTTAACGGTTACGGAAATGAAGTTGCTCATTTATACAAAGGACTCGATCTAACTAAATATTTTTAGATTTGAATTTTTATATGATGAAAACCAAAGT